>CAIUPC010000097.1 GCA_903900905.1 uncultured Acetobacteraceae bacterium | reverse complement strand
GTGGATGCCGACCTGCGTCGGCATGACGGGGAAGGGGCGCCGTTGCGTCCAAATCGCGGTCCTTTGGCACCGCACCCGTCACCTGGCGTGCCATTCGGGATCGTCTTTGGGATCGGGGTTGATTTGCACTCATATGCCCCTATTATTGCCCCGCGGGGCCAACCCGTCAACATGCGGGAGTCCCATCATGACCCAAACCAAGACCCGGCCCGTGTGGCTGATCCTGCTGGCAGCCGGTTGCATCGTCGGTATGGCGATGGGGCTGCGGCAGGTCATGGGCCTGTATTTGCGTCCGGTGACTCAGGACCTGGGCATCGGGCGGGAGCCGTTCTCCAACGCCATGGGCCTGGCCAATCTGGTCTGGGGCCTGGGCGCGGCGCTGTCGGGTGCGATCGCCGACCGCTATGGCGCCGGGCGGGTGATCGCCTCGGCGGCGCTTTGCACCCTGGCGGGGCTGATCGTGATGAGCATGGCCCAAACCAGCACGGGCCTGATGGTCAGCGGCGTTTTGCTCGGTCTGGGGGTCAGCGGCACCGGCATCACCGCTCTGGTGGGCGCGGTCAGCCGTGCGGTCCCGGCGGACAAGCGCACCGCGGCGATTGCTTCGCTCGGCATGTCCGCCGGCATTGGCGGGTTCATCGCCTTCCCCTATGCGCATTTGCTGATCGAGGCTCTGGGCTGGAAAACCAGCCTGATCGCGCTGGCCATCACCGGCGCGGCGATGGTGCCGATGGCGGCGGTGCTGCGCGGCAAGCCTGTCAACGCTGATGGCGTGGTGCGGACGCAGACGCTGCCCGATGCGTTCCGGGAGGCGTTTGCCCTGCCCAGCTTCTGGCTGCTGACCACCGGCTTCTTCGTCTGCGGCTTCCATGTCTCCTTCTACGCCGTCCATCTGCCCGCCTATGTGCAGGACAAGGGCCTGCCCGCCTGGGTCGGCGTTTGGGCGCTGATGTCGGTGGGGATCGCCAATATTATCGGCACCTGGCTGGCCGGGAAGTCCGGTAAATATATGCAGAAGCGGGTCGGGTTGAGCTTCATCTACCTCGCCCGGGCGGTGCTGTTCGCCGCCATCGTCTTCATGCCGGTGACGCCGGTCACGGTGATCGGGGTATCGGCGGCGCTCGGGTTGTTCTGGCTGTCGACCATCCCGCTGACGTCATCGATGGTGGCGACGTTCTTCGGTACGGGCTGGATGTCGATGCTGTTTGGCTTTGTGTTCCTGTCGCACCAGCTGGGGTCGTTCCTGGGGCTTTATATGGCGGGTATTCTCTATGACGCGACGCATTCATATGACGCGATGTGGTGGATATCCTCCGGGCTTGGCCTGGCGGCGGCGGCGTTCAACTGGCCGATAAAGGAGCGGCCGGTGGCGCGCATGGCGGTTGCGGCGGCGGAGTGATGCCAGCTTGCGTAACCGTTGACCCATCGGTGTCGCTCACCCGTCATGCCGACGCAGGTCGGCATGACGGGGTTGAACTGCCGCCGATGCGTCAATCTCAGCGCTGGCTCGGATGACACGGCGCCTGTGCATCTGGGGCGGGGTTGGCGCCCTGATGTTGAGCGCGGCCTATCTCTGGGCGGTGCGCGGGACCGCGATCCTGATGGACCTATATGGGCTCGCGGCCGGTGTGTTCTGCCTTTAGGCGGCTGAGTTCCGCTTCCAGTGCGGCGATGCGGGCGTCGCGCTGTTCCAAAGCGGCGGCGACGTCCGCGGCCTCGAACCGCTGCGGAATGTGCTGCGGGCAGTTGGCATCCCAGGCGGTGACGGTGAAAACAATCAGCTGCTCCGGCCGCGCCTTGTAGCCCTCCGGCATCAACCGGGCGGTCAGGTCCGCGTCGCCCTCCACCACCCGGGCGGTGCCCCAGATCTTGATGCGGCGGCGGTTGGCGTAGTCGATCAGGAACAGATACGCTTTCGGGTTTTCCGCCAGATTGCCCTGGGAAATGAACTGCCTGTTGCCCTTGAAATCCGCGAAAGCCAGCGTGTGCTGATCCAGCACATGCACGAAGCCGGGCGGGCCGCCGCGGTGCTGGATATAGGGCTGGCCCTCGGCATTGGCGGTGGCCAGGAACAGGCTCCGCTGCTGGGCGATGAAAGCGGCGAGGTCGGGCGTGACCAAGGTTTCCCAGCCGCCGTCTTCCTCCATCGCGCTGTATTGGTTGCGGGAGCCTTTGCGGGCCTGGATCGCCTTTACCGTGCGGGTGAAGGCGACGTCGCTGGAGGGGCCATACATCGCACTCACAGCCCCAGTTCGGACAGGCCCGGATGGCCGTCCGGCCGCCGCCCCGCCGGCCAGTGGAACTTCCGGTCGGCTTCGGCGATGGGGTGGTCGTTGATGCTGGCGATGCGGATGCGCATCAGACCCTCGGCGTCGAATTCCCAGTTTTCGTTGCCATAGCTGCGGAACCACTGGCCGCTGTCGTCGTGCCACTCATAGGCGAAGCGGACGGCGATGCGGTTTTCATGGAAGGCCCAGACCTCTTTGATCAGGCGGTAATCCAGTTCGCGGTGCCATTTGCGGGACAGGAACTGTTCGATCGCCGCCCGGCCCTGGAGGAATTCGGCACGGTTCCGCCAGCGGCTGTCCTCGGTATAGGCGAGGGCCACGCGCGCGGGGTCGCGGCTGTTCCACCCGTCCTCAGCCATGCGGGCTTTCTGGGCGGCGGTTTCGGCGGTGAAGGGCGGGAACGGGGGGCGGGACATGGCGCTGCTTTCCGGCTGCTGGGTGATGACGCGGAGGTTAGCGATATCCGGCCCGGGCGCGCAGACGGAGATTATGAAAAGGACTGTTGCGGGGTTTGGAAGAATGCCATCGCTACCGGGCTGCCGGAGGCTGGTGGAACAGCCGCCGCGCGGAAGCCAGGACCCTCGCCTGATACGCCGCGTTCCGGTCCGGCGTGTGGGAATGGTAAAAGCCGATGGCGCGCAGCATGTCGCCGTTGGCCTCACGCAGATAGGTTTTCAGGATCGCCCCCGCCACCGCGATGTTGAAGCAGGGATCGTTCAGCAGCCGTGCGCGCACGGCCTCTTCCCGTTGACCGGTGTAGCGAGCGACAGGGCCGATCCAACTGGTGTTGACCTGCATGACGCCGAGATCGTCGGTCCCGTTGGTGTTGTGGCTGATCATGCCGGGCCGGCCGCCCTCGACGTGCTGGATGGAGGGTAACACCCGCGGCGGCAGATGGTAGAACTGCGCGGTCAGGGCCATGCAGGCGAGGAACGGCACCGCCATCGGTTATTTCCCGATGCAGAACTGGCGGAACAAGGTGTCGAGGATATCCTCCACCCCGACATGGCCGGTGATGCGGCCGATAGCACGCAGGGCCAGCCGCAAATCCTCCCCGCGTAACTCGGGCAGGCTGGTTTCGGCGGCCGCGTTCAGCCGCTCCAGCGCCTCCATCAGCGCGGCACGATGGCGAGCGCGGGTGAGGGGCGGCGGCCCGGCGCTGCTGGTGAGGCTTTGGGCGACGGCGATCAGCCGATCGCGCAGGGTATCGAGGCCGGTGCCGAAGCGGGCGCTGACCTGGATCGCATCCTGTGGTGCTGCTCCCCCGAGATCGGTTTTGTTCGCCACCCTGATCCGGCCGGCACCGGCGGGTTCCGCGAAGCTGCCGTCATCCGACACTTCGATCACCAGATCGGCGTCTTCGGCGCGGGCGCGGGCGCGGCGCACGCCTTCGGCCTCGACCTCGTCGGTGGTCTCCCGCAGGCCAGCGGTGTCGACGAGGGTCACGGGCAGGCCGGCGAGGACGATCCTGGTTTCCAGCGCATCGCGGGTGGTCCCGGGGCTGGCGGAAACGATGGCGACGTCGCGCCCGGTCAGCGCGTTCATGAGGGAGGATTTTCCGGCATTGGGCGGGCCGGTGAGGGCGAAGACCAGGCCTTCGCGCACCTTCTCACCGCGCCGGGCGTCGTTCAGATGCACCGCGATTTCGCCGCGCAGGGTATCGAGGGTCGCGGCCAGGGCGGCTTCGACATCGGGCGGCAGGTCTTCGTCGGGAAAATCGATCAGGGCTTCCTGCTGCGCCAGCATGAACCGCAGATCATCGGACCAGCCGCGATAGACACGGCCGAGTTCGCCATCGAGCTGGCGCAGGGCCTGGCGCCGCTGCGCCTCGGTCTCGGCGGCGATGAGGTCATGGACGGCTTCGGCCTCGACCAGGTCCATGCGGCCATTCAGAAAGGCGCGGCGGGTGAATTCCCCGGCTTCGGCGGGGCGCAGCCCCAGCTCGGTGAGGGCCATGGCGACGCCATCGGTGACGGCACGGCCGCCATGCAGATGCAACTCCGCCGAGTCTTCCCCGGTGTAGGAACCCGGGCCGGGCATGAACAGCACCAGCGCGTGATCCAGCGGGGTGCCGGCGGCATCGCGCAGGCGGCGCAGGCTGGCATGGCGCGGCGGTGGCAGGGTGCCGCCACACAGGGCGGTCAGCACATCGCGGCACCGGTCCCCGCTGAGGCGCATCACCGCGATGGCGGCGTGCCCGGCGCCGGAGGCGATGGCGAAAATCGTTTCATCGCCCGTGATCATGAAGCGCCCTGACAGAAGCATCGCCGCGCGCGGCTAGGTGTTGCGGAACCCCATCGCGCTGCCGCTGCCATGGATGAACATGGGGGAGAGGATGCCAAGCCCGAGCCCGAAGGCGCCATCCAGCAGCATCATCCGCAGCCAGTTATAGAAGGTCCAGGCCACGTCACGCTCGTTTCCGGTCAGGCCGGGGAAGAATTTCATGTTGATCGCGGCGATGGCACAGCCAAGCGCCAGGCCGCAAAACCACAAAGGAAAGGTGAAACGGGGAATCAGCAGCCCGAAGAGGGAGCCATAGGCGCCGCCCCATAGGCAGGCATTGGCCAGCCGCGGCAGCCCGAATGGCGGCGTTGGCGCGAGCGCGAAAGCCGGCGGCATCAGCATTTTTGGTATCTTCAGAATATGCAAAATACTCCACATCGTCTGATGGAAGACGATCATCGCGAGGGCCCCGACCATGAATCCCAACAATATACGCATGGGCGCGGCCTGGAGGGGAGGAGGGGCTTTTGGCATAGACTTATTGTCGCGGCGTGGAACCGTGGGTCAATGGCAAAACCGCTTCGCGCGGGCTAAATTGTTGTCCGTCTGGGCGTCAGCGGGCGGTCAGACCGGTACTAGCCCGCCATCTTCGACCTGCGCCAGAACGCCGGTATGGATATCGAAGCGGAATCCCCGCAATTCCAGTCGTCCGGCCGAGACCGCGCTCTGAATCCAGGGAAAGGTCGCCAAATTTCGCAGTGATAGCCGCACCACTTCGGTCTCTGCTTGCGTCAGCGTGTCATCACCGCCTTGCAGGCCGCGCAAGGCTGGCCGGGCCATCGCAACCCAGGGCTGCACGAAGTCGCGCGCTTCCTCCGGCGCGCCTTCGACCATGGCCCGCACGCCGCCGCACTGGGCGTGGCCGACGACCACGATGCGGGCGACTTTCAGCACCCGGACGCCGAATTCCAGGGCCGCGCTGGTGCCGTGATAGCCGGCATCGGGATGGTAGGCCGGGACCAGGGCGGCGACGTTGCGGACGACAAACAGCTCGCCAGGCACCGCGCCGAACACGGTCTGCGGGTCCACCCGGGAATCGGAGCAGGCGATCACCAGTGTCTCCGGCTGCTGGCCCCATTTGGCGAGGGCTTCGTAGCGTGCGCGTTCAGCCGGCCAGATCGTGGTGCGGAAGCGGCGGTAACCGTCGAGCAGGCGTTCCATGGGGGTCCTTCTAACTGAGCCGGGCCGGTGATGCCGGCATCAATGAGTTGAGTCGTGGGGTTCAGATCGGCCCTGTTGAATGGGGGCGGGATCGGATAGTTCTACACCATCTTTGGGGGGTTATCGTGACCGGGTTACGTACCACTTTCTCGTTGGGGGCACTTCTGGCAGCCGGCGCCGTTCAAGCACAGGCCCCGCCTGCCGCGGAGCCGGGTTTGTGGGAGCGTGACAAGCTCACCGGCAACTGGGGCGGTTTGCGCGATACGCTCGAAAAAGAAGGCATCACCTTTGGTCTCATGGAACAAAGTGAGGGCTGGAGCGGTTTGCGTGGCGGCATTCGGCGCGGCGGTGTCTATACCGGCCTGACCACCGCGACCCTGAAGGTG
>CAIUPC010000096.1 GCA_903900905.1 uncultured Acetobacteraceae bacterium | reverse complement strand
CCGTCAACGGCAGGCAGGCCGGGGTCGGGATCGGCATGAAGGGGGCGGGACTGTCCATCATACGGCCGCCGTCGCGGGCGGGATGTAGGGAAAGCCGCGATAGTGCACCGTGTTTGAGAACCGGCCAGAGCACGTCGCCAAGGTCTTGTCGCAGCCAAACGTGACGGTGAACGTGTCGCCGGCCGCCAGCGCCTCATAGAAGGGATACATCAGCGTCACCCCGGTGCTGGAGGCAGAAAGTATCGTGCGGGTGCTGCCGTTGGCGGCGCCGGATGTCATGGTGATGACCCCCAACCCGAGCGAGGCAAACGCGCCGCTTGTCGGATCGGATGCCCAGGTGACCGCATTCACCGCCGCGCTGGCCACCACGCCGGAGTGCGTTAACGCCGCCCGATCGGCGCCACAACCGACATCGTAGAGGCCATGGATACAGCCGATCTGGTAGCGGTTGCGCGGCATAAACTGCTGCATGCGCACGTTCGCGCCCTTGACCGTGATCTTCACGCCCCGGGCCGCGATCTGGACCGGACCAACAACGCCGCCGAACAGCGTCACGAGGCCGAGCGAGGTGTCGCCGAACGTCGGCATGAACGCCCGTTGAAACAGCACCTCACAGCCGTCCAACAGCCCGTTGTGGATGAACTGCTTGATATTCACGCCCGACCGGTAATCGGCACCATCCGACATCAGGTCAATTTCCAGAGTCGGGACCTCGATCGTGTTCTTCACATTCCAACGCGATCGAGTCGGCGACGGGTAGGACGGATCACGGGTGGCGACGGCCGCGCCCAGCGCCGGCGAGGATCCGAACCACGTCACCCCGGCATGGGTGATATCCTGATCCGTGCTGGCCAGGCGCAGCGTCGGCGCCGCACCATCCAGGAAAGTGAAAGTGAACAGGTCAGCCGCGATGAACGGCTGTTTCGCCGCCAGGAATGAAACCAGGTCGGAGGTCGCGGCGCGCATCACGGCCCCCGCAGCGATTGCAGGGTGACTTTTTTGACCGCCCAGAACTTATCGGCGAATTTCTCGTAATCGTTGGTCGGGTCCTTGAACCGCACCCAATAGTAGAAGCCGAAATCCGCGGTGATCACTTTCCCGGACGCCGGGACCGAATGGAACCGGATCATCTGACTGACCGGCGTGGTGGTCAGCACGTCATAGGTGGACGGGTCTGTCAGCACCCCATCCAGGTAGACATGGAACGCCGCGCCTGTGTTGACGTAGCCGATCGGCTCCGTGCCGACGGCGGAACCTAAACCATAGGTCCGGGAGAGCATCCAGGTTGTGCTTGCACCATCCGTGGTGCCGAGCACCTGCCCCGTCACCGCGTTGTCGTCCGGGTCCTCGTAACAGAACCCGCCGAGACTGCCGGTATGAGCCAGGAAGAAGCCAAGCATGGTCTTAAGGTCGCTGGCGGTGGCGCCGCCAACATCCGGTTGGTCCGGCATGACCTCATAGGTCAACTCCCATTCCCAGATCGGTGCCGTGGCGTAGCCCACACGCACGGCCCGGCCGCTGCCGGAGGTCGATACCCCAACCTGCGATGTCGGCCGCTTGGTGACGGAGAAGGCCTCTTGCAGCGTTGGGAAAATGGATGGCATGCCGATCTCAATATCGAGGGTCAGGACTTCGATCAGGAACTGCGCCGCGCGCGCGCCGAGACCCGACACGACCGGCTCGGCCAGGAATTGACCGACGCGTACCGCCGGGCCGAACACCAGTGGCTCGGCCAGGAACTGCGCCACCTGGGCGCCGGGAGATTGGGAAAGCGCCTCAGCGAGGAACTGCGAGACCGCCAGGGCGCTGGATGAGACCGGGACCTCGGCGAGGAACTGACCAACGCGGGCCGTCGTCACAACACCACGAGCTCATAGCCGAAGGTGTAGCTATTGACCTGCCCGGCCGTCCATGCGCCCGACGTGATCGGGTTGACCTCGGCGATGTCGGAGAGAAACGCATAATCCAGACCGATGGCCATAGACGAACCAGTCGCGACGGTTGAGCCATTGGAGATCAGGTGCTTGGCGGCCAACGGCCCGGCGGCATCCGCCTCATAGGCGCCGGTCAGCTGCACCGCGATGACCGTGCTGACGGTACCGGTCAGGGATTGCATTACCAGCAGGTCAGTCGCGCCATCGGTCGCCGTGGCATTATATGTCGTGCCGCCGTTGAACGCGGTGGCATTGACCTCTTGCCAGTTGGCTCCGGCGGCCGGCGTCCACTGGGTCGTCGCGCCGTTGCCGGTCGGAAAAAGGGTATTGACCCGGGTCATCCCGAGGAAGGTGTCGGTCGGGTATGTCCCCGGCCCCGCCACGGTATCGCAGAAGGTGAAATTATCGATCAGGCAACCCGCGTAACCGGAGGGTGTCGTGACCGTGATGCCGTTGAAAAACGCATTCGCGCCCCCTTCGGTGTTCAGGCCGGTGATATTGAGCACCGCCTGGTTATTGACGCGAACGGCGATATATCCGGCAGAGCTGCTGACCAGCAGGCCAATACCAAACTTGAACGCCGAGCCAATAATGAAGGCACCGGACTTGAAACCGACCAGCGTGCCAGCCGCGTTGAAAACGCGGATAGCCGCGCCGGCTTGATCCATCTCGACGGTGCCCTGCGTCGTGCCAGTGCCACCGGTCGAAAAATCGACGATCGTGACGGTGACGACGTTCACGTTCACGCCGTTAGCGGCCACCGTCATATCGAATTCGAAGAACCCTTCAGTATAATTAGCGGTCAACGCACCCGTCAGATTGGATGGTGGGGCGTTACTTGGACTCTGAATGTTGATGCATTTCCCAAGGCCACGCGTGCCAGGCGTCTGCACCGAGCAAAAAGTTGTCGTAGACCAGACGATACCCCGCGCCTTCCTTTGCAGGTCAGCCGCTGCCCCGTAATGGTCGAACCCGTCGATTGCTCGGATCATGGCCTATCGTCCCGGGAGTTTCAGTGTGCCGTTGCGGGTCAGGTTCCAGAGGTAGGTTTTCAGATCATCCCCACTTTGCCGAACCGCCGCCGCCATGCCGGAACCGCCACCGCCCTGGAAAACCGGGTTGTAGTGGAGGTTGACGGCAGTGCTGGAGGAACTGCCCCCGCCACCGCCGAGGGTTGCCTGCCCACTCCGGATCATTGACGATTCGAAGGCCGGGATCACCATTTCGCCGCGATGGATTTGGGCCATCATGTCGCTTGGCACATAGGATGTTCCGACATCGAGGGACGCCATCGCGGCGAAACCGGACAGCACTCCATAAGTTTCGGCAGCGACGCCCGGAGCCATTGCCCATCCAACGTAGGGGATAGCCGCGACAGATGAACCAGCAGCAGCCGCACCGACGGCAGCGTATGATTCAGCACCCGCAACATTGGTCGTAAGCGTCTCGACCAATTGACTAGCCGCCGAGGTATCCTCAATCGCGGTGCGCGCACCAACCTGCGCTACTGTCCCGCCGGTTTTGGCTGTTTCCAGACCAAGCCACTCGGCCAGCATCGTGCCAATTACAGAAAAAAACCCGCCCGACGTTTCCGCCGTTGCCCGCGCTGCCGCGCCGCCTGTGGTTGCGGTTGTTTTTGCCCCCTCCAGACCTATCCAGCGCGCGATTAGCGCCCCGAACCCAATATTCCCGGCGGCCTGTTCCGTCGCCACCCTCTGCGCCGTCGCGGCGCTGCTGATCGCGCTTTGGGCTAATTCTTTTGCAACCCAACGGCCTACCATGGTGGTGGTCATACCGATGAACCCGGACAGCACGCTTTGGGCGACCATCCCCGAGGCCCGTTGGAAGGTCATCTGACCCGTGACCAACCCCTCAATCGCGCGCGTGCCGGTTGATCCCACCCCGGAGAAGGCGTGGTCATAGGCACGCATGACGGCCGTGGCAGAACTGACACCCGCCGCCGTCTCTTCGGCATGCAGCCGGGTCAGCTCGGTCTTGAACTGCTGAGCGATCCGAAGCCGGGCATCGGTCGCCGTCTTATAGGCCAAGGTGCCTTCGGTCAGGCTGGCGATGACCGTATCGGCCTGCTGAAGCTCCGCCCGCTGCTCGGTTTCAACCGCCTGGATGACAGCGGCGATCTCTTCGGCCTTCGTGGACTGCCGATATGCGGCGACCTCTTTGGCCTCTGCCGCAACCTGGGCAATCCGGCGCTTCCCGGCGCTTTCCATCGCCGCGAATTGCTGCTGTACCGCCGCGTTGACGGCTTCGGTTTCATGCTTCAACGCCTCTTGATAAATTGCCGAGGACTCGCCCTTCGCGGCACGGATCGCCGCCAGCTTATCGTGCTCCAGCGCGATGACCTGCACCGCGTTGCCGTGCGCCGCCGCTATCTGCTGATCGTATGACGCGATGGCTGCTTTGAGCGCATCGGAGGCGCCGGTTGCAGCTGTCCGCGCTTCCTCTTTCGTGAGGCTGATATTGAGCCGGGTCGCTTCGGCTTTCGCTTCGGTGCGCTGATGCTCGCTAAGCGTGGAATCCCGAGATGCGGCCTCGTAGACATCCCGTTGCGCGATAAGCTCCGCCTCGGAGATCTGCGTCCGGGTCTTATGGGCGGCAGCGGCGGCCGTCACTGCGGCGTTGGCTGCGTCCCGCGCGTCTTGGCCCACCTTCTGATAGGCGGCCGATTGCGATGCGCTGGTCAGGGCGTTGAGCTTGGCCTGGGCGTCGGCCAGGGCGGCCATCGCCGCGTGCTGCTCTTCTCCCGAGGATGCCGTAATCCTCTGTTTCAGGAGGCCGATATCGGCTTCGATCTGCAAACGCTCGCGGGCAACGGTATTGTATCGCTCGGTCGCCTCGGTCTGGCGCCGCGTGCCTTCGTCTTCAGCCTGCGAACCGAGCGCCGGCATACGGATCGGCGGCAGCATGGCAGCCTTTGCGCTCGGCAGCGTAAGCGCGCCTTCTCCCGCGAGGGCAATATCAGCCGCAAATGCCTTGGACGCGTCGCTCTGCTTCTTGAAGGCTTCAAAGGCCGGGCCGAGCCGGGCTGTAAGGGCGTCAACGCCAATCCGCTGCGCAGCGAACGCATCCTTCGACGCCTCGGCAGCGGCAAAGGCCGCATGCTGACCGCCGACAAGAAGGTCATTTTCTTTGAGGAAAGCGCTCAGGCTGCCAATGGATTTGAACGCCTGGTCAATGCCCTTGGCGGTTCTTTCCGCGTCCCGATCCCACACTTCGAATAACGCCGGCGCAATCGCCGCCAGCTTCCCGCGCACGTCATCGGCAACGTGCGGGATCGACTGGATGGCGGTGACGATCTCGGTCGCGGCTTTGTGACCAACGACGCCCGAGTCCCGCATGGTTTCGATATGTTTGCGGGTATCGCCTTCAGCTTGCAGAGCGTTGCGCCCTTGCAGAAGAGCGGCATTGTAGACCCCACGCAAGGCCGATTCAGTATGAGCCGCCTCAATCGCGAGATAGGCCAGCCCGCCCGCCAAAGCAGCCGCACCGGCTACAGCCGCGCCCATCGGGCCGGTCAGCGCCATAATGGCTCTGTGAAGCAGGTTCGTCCGCTCTGCCAGCACCACCGTGCTACCGGCCAGGCGGTTATAATTGCCCATCATGGTCTCATGGAGCATGACGAGAACTTCACGGGTTACCCCGGCAGACCCGGCCATATGCCCATGCGACGATGCGACTTGTTCGGCACCCTGAACCGCCGCCTGTGCTGCGGTCTTGTTGCTCAACTCCTGGTTCAGCGCTGACACCGCGGCCTTTGCCGCGTTGACCTGCTGGACCTGCTGACCGAGTGCTGCCGTCAGGGCGCTGCGCTGTTCATCACTGGACTGCGCCGCCACCTTGGCGGCGTTCTTCATTTCCGTTTGGTAGTCTCTGAGAACTTGCTGCGCGACAGCCAGCTTTGACTGGAGGTCGGTGATGTCGGCACTGACCGATACGTCCAAGCCTCCGGCCATTGCCTATCCCTCCCTCATGCGCGCTGGGCCGGCGGCGTGTATTTCGGTTTGATTTGGAGATAGGCCGCCACAAGGTCTTCGACCCTTGGATGATCGGCCCAATATCGCTTCTGAGCGACATACATCGGCAACGTCCACCGTCGCCAGATCGCCTCAGGCGACCCGCTTTCCATCCCAGCCGCCGCCAGTTCGGCGACGATATATTCGAGGTCTAAACGGCCTCTGCCGCCGCCCCAGGGACCGCCCCCTCCGGCGCCACTTTCTCTGTCGCCGCCTCCAACTCCCCCGGCGTGACAAGTCCAGAGATGATCATCAGTTGATTGACAGCCGACCCAATACCTTGCCGCTCATCGGTGCCGTCGGCCCGATTGATTAAGACCCGGCGCTTGATGGTCATCACATCCAGGTCAGGCCGGGACTCAAGAAGCACCGCCGCCAGCACCGCCATCGCGGCGGCGTCGACGCGGATTGGGTCTTTTTCTGCGTTCATCGCCAGAATCGCAGGCCACGCCCGCTCAAGGGCCAGGAAGTTCATGATCGGCGGCACGGTTACGCTCTCACCGCCGATCTTCACGATGATGGGAGCGCTCATGCGTCGGCACTCCATTCGCCGATTTGGCCGGTCGCGTCGGCGCTGGCCTCGATGTCCAGTTCAGCCAGCGCAAAGTCGTCCTTGAACGGCAGATTGAGCTTTCCCGACCGGCACATATTGAGCTTGAACGTGGACTGCCGCCCATCGAACGAGTTTGCCAACAGCAGGCTGAAGGTTGGCCGCGCCGCCCCCATCAAAGTCTGCGTGATCGGGATTTTCAGCCCCGAGGTGGTCGAGTAGGTGTAACTGCTGGCCACAGCCACACCCGCGTTTGCAGCGGCGAAGGTGTAGACACCGGCCGAGACCGAGTATTGACCGGCCGCCGGGCCGCTGGCCACCTGCGTCATCTGAAGGCCGGTGACTGCGTTGATGATCCCCCAATCTTCGAGGAAGGTCGCCGCGTTCGCCACCGTCACCGTGTAGGGGCTGCTCGACGGGATCAGGCCAGCTTCGCCGTCCGCGTATTTCTTCTGCGTCGCGGTGGAGGTCGCGCCGAAATACAGCTTGTTGAACACATCAGCCTTGATCGATCCGGACTTGGCCTTGATCATGATCTCGACTTTGCCGTCGGCCACCGCGATCGGGTAGCTGAACCGGCCGTAGAACTTCTTGATTTCGGTCTTGGACTCCAACGACACATCGCTCAACGCTCCGAATTCCAGCGGGCTGGCGACGCCGGAGGACAGGTTCTGGCGCGCGAGCATGCGCCCGACCCCGAACATCATCGGCTCTGCGAAATTGCTCATGCGGGCAGCTCCTGCAAGCGGCGCTTCAGTTCAGGAAGCGCGGCGGTTGATAGGTGGTTGAAGGACGGGGTGTCCTGAGCGACCGGGCTGCCGTGGATGCAGTCCTGTATCCATTGGGAAAGCAGCGCGTCGAGCCGATCCGCCGCTTGGGGTGCCGGTTCATTCATTTCATCCATGGCGGTGGTTATCCTATGACGGGGACAAGGACTTTGATCGGCACGACGGCGATCGCCTGACCATCGAGGTCGCCCGGGTGGATTTCAGTGCGTCCCTCAATCCAGGCGTGCTGGACGGTGCCGCCCAAGGTCTGCTCCTGGCGGCAGAT
>CAIUPC010000095.1 GCA_903900905.1 uncultured Acetobacteraceae bacterium | reverse complement strand
TTCGGCGATCGCATGCAGCCGCCGCGCCGGGGTCGCCGCGCGGGGTTCCATCACCCGCGCCAGATGCGGGTCCAGCGTGGTCAGCGACATATACACCCGCACCAGATTGCGCTTCGCCATCGAGGACAGGATATCGAGGTCCCGTAGTACCCCGGCCGATTTGGTCACGATGCCGACGGGATGGTTGAAGCGGTCCATCACCTCCAGCACCGAGCGGGTCAGCTTTAACGTCCGCTCCACCGGCTGATACGGGTCGGTGTTCGATCCCAGCGCCAGGGTGCGCGCCTGATAGCCGGGCTTGCGGAGTTCCTTCTCCAGCAGCTCCGCCACTTCCGGCTTGTAGATCAGTTTCGTTTCGAAATCGAGGCCAGGGGAATAACCCAAATAGGCATGTGTCGGCCGCGCGAAGCAATAGACGCAGCCATGCTCACAACCGCGATACGGGTTCACCGCCCGGTCGAACCCCAGATCCGGGGAGGTGTTCCAGCTGATGGCCGACCGGGTGCTGTCGCGGGTGAGGGAGGTCGCGAGTTTGGGCAGTTCGCCGAAATCCTGGGTCAGCGTCTCCCACCCATCATCGAACGGGCTGGCGGCGCGGGCATCGAAGCGCACCGGCGGGTTGGTCACCGCGCCGCGGCCGCGATGCTGCATCGACGGCATGGCGGCTTGGGGTTCCGGATCGGGCAGGCCAGCCTGTTCCAGCGCGGCAAGGGCCGCGTGGTCAATATCGGAGCCGCACTTGTGGGGATGGCCTTGCGCGCGCATGATGCATGTTCCCTGTCCGTTCGTTCCTATTGGTGGCAGACCGCCGTATGACCGTCAAGAACATTATAGGAACATGAGCGCCGAAATCGACCTTGCCGTCGTCATCCCGGCACTGAATGCGGCCGCGACGCTCCCGCGCATGTTGGCCACGCTTGGACGGGTCGCCGAATGCATCGTGGCTGATGGCGGCAGCCTGGATGGCACGCGCGAAATTGCTTCGCAGGCGGGCGCGCGTGTCATCGCCGCCCCGCGCGGCCGCGGCCCCCAGATCGCGGCCGGCATCGCCGCCGCGACCCGGCCTTGGCTGCTCCTGTTGCATGCCGATACGCGCCCGCAGCCAGGCTGGCGCGACGCCTGCCGCGCCCATATGGCAGCCCGGCCGGACGCCGCCGGCTGGTTCCGCTTCACGCTCGACAGCAGCGCACCCCAGGCTCGCCGGCTGGAGCGGCTGGTCGCATGGCGTTCCCGGGTCCTTGCCCTGCCCTATGGCGACCAGGGCCTGCTCATCCATCGCGACCTGCTGCACAGGATTGGCGGCATGCGCCCGCTACCGTTGATGGAGGATGTGGACCTGGTCCGCCGCCTCGGCCGCCACCGGCTGTGGCCGTTACCCGCCGCCGCGCTCACCTCCGCCGCGCGGTGGGAGCGTGATGGCTGGACCGCCCGTTCCGCGCGCAATCTGTGCTGCCTGTCGCTGTGGTTCCTCGGCGTGCCACCGCGCCTGATCACAAGGTTGTACCAATGAAAGATACGGTCGTTGTCTTCGCCCGGGTCC
>CAIUPC010000094.1 GCA_903900905.1 uncultured Acetobacteraceae bacterium | reverse complement strand
GGCCTGGGCCCGGTGTGCCGCACGGGTCATGCGGCCTTTGTCCGGTGAGCTCGCCAGCTACCCGCCACCGCCGGGATTGCGGGTGCTGCGGGAGCAGATCGCCGCGCATCTCGCCGCCACCCGCGGTCTGGTCGCCGAACCCGATTGCATCGTCGTCACCGGTGGCACCCAGCAGGCGCTGCGCACGGCGGCCGAGCTGCTGCTCGATCCCGGCGACTCCGTGTGGGTTGAGGACCCCGGCTATATCGCCGGGCGCGGGGCGCTGCTGGCAGCCGGCGTGGTGCCGGTGCCGGTGCCCAGCGGGACGGAGGGACTCGACGTCGCCGCCGGGATCCGCCTGGCGCCGGCGGCGCGGTTGGTGCTGGTGGCGCCGTCGCATGCGACTCCGCTGGGTGGCGCTTTGCCGATTGGCCAGCGGCTGGCGTTGCTGGATTGGGCGGGCAGGGCAGGGGCCTGGATCCTGGAGGACGACTGCGACTCCGAATTCCGCTGGGAAGGCCGGCCGTTGCCGCCGCTGGCGAGTCTGGATGCCACGGGGCGGGTGATCTATTGCGGCACCTTCAGCAAGACCCTGGCCCCGGCGCTGCGGCTGGGCTTCGCGGTGGTGCCGGCGCCGCTGGTCCCGGCCTTTGTCCGCCTGCGGACCTTGATGGATCGAGGCACGGATGCCTTCACCCAGGCGGCGCTGGCGGAGTTCATGCAACAGGGGCTGCTGGCGCCGCATATCCGGCGGATGCGCACGGAATACGCCAGGCGCCGCGCGGCGGTCCTGGCGGCCATGCAGCGGCATGTGACCCTGGCCGAACCGCTGGCGGTGCCTGGCGGTCTGCACATGGTCGCGCGGCTGGCGGATGATGTGAATGAGGCAGCCTGCGTGCAGGCCTGCCGCGCCGCCGATTTGGCGGTAGCGCCTCTGGCCGCTTACTTCAGCGGCACGCCGCGCATGCGCGGGATGGTCATGGGATTCGCGGCTACTCCATCTGCCCTGGCGTCAGACTGCGCCAGGCGGCTGGAGAATGCGTTGCGATCCGTGATCGGGGGGCCGTAAGCCCCCCCAATCTTACGCGGCCTTCGCGGCTTTCTTGTCGCGGGCGCGTTCGATGCGGCGCTTCAGGGCGCGCGCTTCTTCGGTCAGCTTCGTGTTCGGCGTGCCGAGCAGGAAGGCGTCGATGCCACCATTGTGCTCCACCGTGCGGATCGCACGGGTGCTCAGGCGCATACGAACCGAGCTGCCGAGCGTATCGGACAACAGCGAGGTCACTTGCAGGTTGGGCAGGAAGCGGCGGCGGGTCTTGTTGTTGGCGTGGCTCACGTTGTTGCCACTCAACACACCCTTGCCCGTAATTTCACAGCGGCGCGACATACTCGTCTGATCCTTAGGTCCACGTCGGAAGGCGCGCGTTATGGCGGTAGAGCGGGCCCGCGTCAAGGTTGTGATTTGCATCCCGCCGCCATGCCCGGGCCAAACCGGGCATGGCGGTTCCAGCGTGGCTTACCGCCCGGCCTTGATCGCACTCGCCAGGCCGCGGTCGCGAACGGCGAGGAACTCCTGCGACACATGCGACAGCTGGTGCGTGTCGAAATGCGCCATGAGGGCGTTGCGGAAGCCCTGAATGTCGAAACTCCGGTTCAGGGAGCGCTTGGTCATCTTGATCGCGAAAGGCGGTGCCGCGGCGATTTCCTCCGCCAGCGCCATCGTCGCCGCATCCAGCTCGGCATCCGCCACGACGCGGTTCACCATGCCGATACGGTGCGCTTCCTCCGCGTACATCCGCCGACCGGTGAAGAGGAAGTCCTTGGCGGTGCGCAGGCCCATCACCCAGGGATGCACCAGCACCTCCACCGCCGCCGCTCCCAACGTCCGGCACACCGGATCGGCGAAGAACGCGGTGTCGGATGCGACGATCAGGTCGCACATATTGGCGACCATGAAGCCACCCGCGATCGCCGCGCCCCGCACCGAGGCGATCGTCGGCTTCGGGCAATCCCAGATCCGCAGGCTGTAATCGAGGTAGCGCAGCTCCTCGTAGGCGTAGCGCTGCTCGACGGTGAAATGGGCGCGCTTGAGCTGCCCTTCCTTCAGATCATGCCCGGCGGAGAAATGCGGCCCGGTGCCGCCGATAACGATGACCCGCACGGCCTCGTCCCGGCTGGCCTCGTCCAGCGCGGCGGCGAGCTCGTCGAGCAGCGTGCTGCTCTCGGCGTTGCGGTTTTCCGGGCGATTATGGTCGATGCGGGCAATCGCGCCCGTCACCGAATAGGCGATTTCATTGTAGGCCATGGTGAACCTCTATTGCCGGTATTTATTGATGCGGTTCCATTCGGCGATGTAGGATTCCTGCAGCTTCGCGTAGTCCTCCATGTTCGGATACCAGGGCTTCATGATCTTGAAGTCGATCCCCTCCGGCAGCGGCGGGTTTTTCAGGGCCGAGAAGCCCCCGGAGTCGCGCACGAAGGCTTCCTGTCCCTCCCGCGACAACGACCAGTTCAGGAACACCCGGGCGGCGTTGACGTTCTTGGCCGAGACCGGGATGCCGGCGCCATAGGATGTCAGGGGGACGCCCTCCGGCGGCGTCGCGCAGCCGAGCGGGGCCCCGTCCTTGATGCGCGGCAGGACGATGTTGGTCTGCTGGGCGCCGACTTTGACCTCACCCCGCACGATCGCATCGGTCGCCGGCGCGCCGCTGGGGTAGAGGGAGGGCGCGTTGTCGGCCAGCTTCTGCCAGTAGGTCTCGCCCAGCACCTGACGCTCGAACAGCGTCCGGTTCCAGGGCGGGCCACCGCCGCCCGCGATGACCGCCGCGATCTGGCCTTTCCATTTGGGATTGGTCAGGTCCCAGAAGCTCTTCGGCGGGTCGTCCACCAGGGCGGTATTATAAGCGATGCACCAGCCGGAGGTCGTGCGCGGCCATAGCTTATGCGGGTCGGTCACCGACTCCGGCTTGAAGTCCGCCGCGTTGGGCGGGGCGTATTCCTGATAAAGGTCCAGCATCGTGGCGAGATGGCCCCGATCAGAATACTCGATCACATCGGCCACCAGCTTGCCGGTCGCGGCCTCCGACCGGATGCGGGTGATCAACTGCCCGCCTGGCGCGCGGATGAGCTGCACCTTGATGCCGGGGAAACGCTTATTGAAAGCGATGATCCAGGCCTGCTCGGTTTCCGCGAAGTTGACGGAATAGAGGATGATGCTGCCCTCGGCATTGGCCTTGGCGATGAGTTCGTCAGAACCATACGGCGTGTCCGCGGCGCGCGCCGCGAGGACGGGGGCCAGCGTCAGGCACAGCATGGCCAATAGGCGTTTCATCGTTTTCGGTCCCCCCATTTGTATTGTCAGGCGAGCTTAGCGGGCAGATCGCCGGAATGGGAACAGGGAGAAGGTCCCCTTGGTTGCTTAATCCCTCGGTATTGTGTGCAATTGACCCGAACAGACCCCAGGAGGAACCCATGCAGATCGGTTGCAGCGCACCAGTATCCGGCCCATTGATCGGCCCCGACAGCCTCGTCCGGATCGCGACCGAAGCCGAAATGCTCGGTTTCGACTATGTCACCGTCAGCGATCACGTGATGATCCCGACCTCTATCGCCTCGCGCTATCCCTATTCCGACTCCGGTGAATTCCCCTCCGGTGCCGCCGCCGCGCGGTTGGAGCAGCTGACCGCCGCCACCTTCATCGCCGCCGCGACATCGAAGCTGCGCATCGTGACCTCGGTCATGGTGGTGCCGCACCGCCCGGCCGTGTTGACCGCGAAGATCCTGGCCACGCTCGATTTTCTGTCCAAGGGCCGCATCACCCTCGGTATCGGCGCCGGCTGGTGTGAGGAGGAGTTCATCGCCATCGGCGCCCCACCCTTCGCCGAACGCGGCGCGGTGACCGACGAATATATGATGGTCTGCAAGGAACTCTGGACCGCCGACGAGCCCAAATTCAACGGCAAATACGTCCAGTTCAATGACGTCCTCTTCCCCCCCAAGCCCGTCCAGCAACCCATCCCCATCTGGGTCGGCGGCGAGAGCGGCCCGGCGCTGCGCCGCACCGCCAAATACGGCGATGCCTGGTACCCGATTGGCACCAACCCGCAATTCCCGATGGACACGCTGACCCGCTTCAAAGCCGGCGCCGCGAAGCTCGCTGCCCTGACCGAGAAGGCCGGCCGCGATCCGAAAGCCGTGGCGCTGTCCTACCGCGTGTCCTCCAACCCCGAGGCGCAGCCGAAGGGCACTGTGGATGGCGAGCGCAAGCTGTTCACCGGCAGCGCAGCCGACTTCGCCGGGGATATCAAAGCCCTGCAAGATGTCGGCGTCACCAGCTTCGACTTCGGCCTGTTCGGCCCCACCCTGGATGCGACCATCGACACCATGCGCAAGTTCAGGGACGAGGTGATGGCCAAGGCCCGCTAAGCGGGATGGCCGACCAGGCGTCCCGCCGACGGCACCTGGATGACTGACGACCGCGTCTCTTCCGCGTCATTCCCGGGCTTGTCCCGGGGACCAAGGTTTCCGCCGATACCGAAACCCGTCCCCGGGATACCCGCTTTCCCATCCACAAGAATGGTAAAAACCATCCTCAACCTGGAAACGTCCCCATGCAGATCGGTTTCAACGCCCCCACCTCCGGCCCGCTGATTGAGCCGGACTCCCTGTCCCGCATCATCGTCGAAGGCGAGACCCTCGGCTTCGACTACGTCACCATCAGCGATCACATCATGGTGCCGCGCAATCTCGACTCGAAATACCCCTATACCGACACCGGGGAGTTCCCCGCCGGCACCCAGGCCGCCTGGCTTGACCAACTCGCCACCACCGCCTGGATCGCGGCCATGACCAAGAAGCTGCGCTTCGTCCTGTCCGTCATGGTCGTGCCGCATCGCCCGGCCGTGCTGACCGCGAAGCTGCTGTCCACCATCGACTTCCTGTCCAAGGGCCGGCTGACCTGTGGTATCGGCGTGGGCTGGTGCCGGGAAGAGTTTGAGGCCATCGGCGCCGCCCCCTTCGACGATCGCGGCCACGTGACCGACGAATGGATGGCCGCCTGTCAGGAGCTCTGGACCGCCGACGAACCCAAATTCAACGGCAAATACGTCAAATTCGACGACGTCCAGTTCACCCCCAAGCCCGCTCAAAAACCCATCCCCATCTGGGTCGGCGGTGAAAGCGGCCCGGCGCTGCGGCGCACGGTGAAATACGCCCATGGCTGGTACCCCGTCGGCACCAACCCGCAATTCCCGATGAACACGCTCAGCCGCTTCAAAAAGGGTCTCGAACGCTTCCGCGGCTTCGCCGAAAAAGCTGGCCGTGATCCGTCGGAAATCACCCTGGCGCTGCGCGTCCTCGCCGCCCCCGGTGGCCGCCCGCGTGGCAGCATCGATGGCGAGGCGGAGATGTTTACCGGCGGCGACGCCGACTGGGTCAACGACATCAGGCTGCTGGAAGAGCTCGGCGTCACCGCGGTCGACGTCCGCCTGTTCGGCCGCACCCGCGACGAGGTTGTCGATCAGACGATCGACAACATGCGCAGGTTCAAAGACGGCGTGCTGGATCGGCTGGCTGGTTAACCGGCGAGGATCGCCGCTGCCGCATCGGCGAAGACCTGGCAGCCGAGCACCAGGTCAGCGTCGCTGGTATTCTCCGTCCAGTGGTGGCTGATCCCGTGAATGCTCGGCACGAACAGCATGCCTGACGGAACGCGTTCGGACATGATCTGCGCGTCATGTCCGGCGCCGCTTGGCAGGCGGGTATGCAGTCCGGGGACGTGTTTCTCGGCCGCCTGTTCCAGGGCCGTTTGGAAACCCGCATCCATCTGCCGAGGCACCGATCGGCCACGGTCAGCGATGGTCACCCGGCAAGGGCCGAGGTTGGCTTCCGCCACCAGGGCCTCCAGTTCGTGCTCCAGCGCGGCGAGCATGGCCGGATCGGTGTCGCGGTATTGGAACAGCATCTCCGCCTTGCCGGGCACGATGCTGGGCGCGCCGGGATCGAGGGTGATACGGCCGGTGGTCCAGACCGTGCGGGGGCCGGCGATGGCGGGGAAGCGCGCATCGATCGCCGCGGCGAGCCGGATCAGCGCTACCCCGGCGTCCCGTCGCACCGCCATGCGGGTGGTGCCGGCGTGGTTCTGCTGGCCCTCAAACACAATGCGGTAGCGGTGCGCGCCGACGATGGCGGTGACAACGCCGATCCGGTGGCCGGCATCTTCGAGCGTGGCGCCCTGTTCGATATGGGCTTCGAGATAGCCGCGATAATCAGCCGGATCGATCACCACCCTTGGCTTGTCCGCCAGCCCGGCATGGGCGAGGGCGGTGCGCAGCGGCGTGCCATCGCCGACATTGCGGCAGCGGTCGATCTCAGCCTCCGTCACCAGGCCGCAGAACGACCGCGTGCCGAGGAAGGAGCCGTAATGCCCTTCCTCATCCGCCCAGCCGGCGACATCAATGCCGCCACCGAGGGCGCGGGCGACCTCCAGCCCGAAAATGACGCCCATGGCGCCATCCAGCCAGCCGGCATGATTCTGGGTTTCCAGGTGGCTGCCGAGGAGCAATTTCGGCCCGGCGCCCGCACCGCGGCCGAAAACGTTGCCGATCCCGTCGATGTCGGTGGTGAGGCCGGCGTCGGCGAGGCGGCCGGCCACCCAATGACGCGCCTGCATATCGACGTCCGAGTAGGTCGGTCGATGCACGCCCGTTTCGTATTCTCCAATCCGGCGCAGCGCATGGAGGTCGGCCAGCAGGCGGTCGGCGTTGATGGTGGGCATGGGATGTGGCCTCAGTTCTTGATCGGCTTCAATGTCCGCAGATAGGCGAGGAGGGCATTCAAATCCGAATCGTTGATGGATTTGTACCAATCAAATGCCATGGTCCGCACCAGCGCACGGCCGTCCGGACGGATGCCGGTGCGCATGGTTGTTTTGAACTGAGCGCTGCTCCAATGCGCAACCCCGTCGGGATTGCCGGGCGTCAGGTTGGCGCTCATGACAACGCCGGAGGGGAAAGATGGCAGCATACGGCCACCGCCACCCAGCCTGGTCATGATCAGCCGGCCTTTGTCATCAGGCGTGTGGCATTCCAGGCAATGGCCGATGGAGGCGAGATAGCCGCCATAGCGCACCTGGTTCTGGGGGGAGACATCCGCGACACGCCCGACCGGCGGGCCATAGGCGGGCGGCAGGGGGATCTTGTAGGTTGATTTCTCGGTCTTGTTGGCGACCGGCTTGACCGCGCGCAACGCAGCGACCAGCGCTTTCGCATCGCTGTCGGACAGATCCCGATACATCTCGATCGGCATCGGCGGCCCGATGATCGAGCCGTCCGGGCGTTTGCCCTCGCGGATGGAGGTGATGATCTGCGCGTCGGTCCAACTGCCGATACCGGTTTCCCGGTCGGGGGTGATGTTGGGGGCGACGGCGCGGAAGACGGGCACTTCGATGACCGTGCCGCCGGCGAGGTCCTGGCCGGGAATGGCTTTGCCGTCCGGGCCTTTGGGGGTGTGGCAGTTGCCGCAGGCGACGATGCCATTGAGCAGGTAATTACCGCGTTCGAGCACCTTGTCGGCGGCGTGAACCGGCTGTGCGGCGGCAATAGCCAGACCCATGCCCAGAAGACTGTGGCGAAGCCAATTTAAGCGCATCGAACCCCTCATGGCGGTGTCTGTTGGTGTTGGGGTAACGCTAATTTTAATCAGTGGGTATCGCAATGCCTGTTTGCTTCTCAAGATTTAAGAATGGCCGCGAGAACCGCAATAGCCATACCGACCATCGCGCTCAGGCGAAGGCTCCGGCGGGTTTCGAGGTTGGTCATGGCTGCTGTCAGGTCGCGCCGGGCGGCGGCGGGGGGCATCCTCCAATTTGCGGGTTACGGCATATATCTGGGTACGGGTGGTGCGGTTGGGTGTCACTGATTCTGAATTTCCTGGGGGCCATTGCCTATGGCTCTGATATGGCGCGTTAACGCACCCTGCTGCTTCCGCTGGCCTATGCGGCATGAATGACGATCAAGCTCGATGTGCGCGCAGTTGAAGGCCGGGTGCTGATAATCCTGGACCATGACTTCGGTCCGGGCCTTCCATAGGTTCCAGACGCCAAGGATTCGAAATCCGACCGCTGGTCTTGGTCGTGTACCAAGCGGAGACGCGTGCTTTGTGGGTTATTGCCGAATTCGGCAGTGACTCAGGCATTAAGGAGAAATTCCATTCCGCCTTGCAGGAACAAATGAACCGCGCTCATATTTGCAATCAAATTACTGATATATTGCGCCATTTCGAACGGAGACCGCCATTGAGCTAAACAAGTGCGGTGTCTCGCGATTTCATCTCTGGTCGATCCCGACAACCTGGGAGATTAGCATATGCTCGTGCCCATGAAAGGGGATTTAGTGTCTCCGGTTATATTATTTAGAACGAGTTGATCAAGGTATGAATACTGGCATTGGTTGGGGTGCTGCACCCGTGGAGAGGGCCAAAACAACAAGATTGGGAAGCGAATTCACTCATCTTAATCGAGACCAATGGGTTTGCTCTCTCGGGCTTGATGCAGCAGGTCACGGCTCAGGACGAAATCCTCTTCCTCAGTATAAAACACCGTATTTGCCCGTGTAAACGTAAATCCCAATCCGGTCGCGTTCCCCCGTTCCGAAAGATGGAACTCAGCGACGGCGCACAGCCGCCCGTTGATGAGCCGCGGCCAGTACGTCCGCTATGGTCGCCTGACGGACGCCCCCGGCATCGTGCGCCAGCAAGGAGTCCCGGCAACGCGCCAACTGCTCAGGTTGGAAGAAAGTTCGCCAGGCGCGCAACTCAGCTTCGGCCGGCGCAGCGGGCGTGGCGATCTTGGTCATGAGCGGTGTATATACCACGGTGGCGCGGCCCTTTGGAATATCTTCCATAAAGTGCCAAATCACCGACCCCGATCCCGCCCAATCAGCGCCAACCCCTCAGCCACCGACACAAACTCCCCACCCGCCGTCACCTTCCCCGCCCCAAACCGGTCCGTGAACAACCGCCGTACCGCCGGCACAAACGACGTTCCCCCGGTCAGGAACACGTGATCCACCGCTTCCCCCGAAACGCCCGCCTCGGCCAGAGCCCGGTCGATCGTCGTGCCGATCGCCGCTACATCCTCGGCAATCCAGCCCTCGAACGCGGCTCGGGTCACCGTCCGCTCAATCGTCAGCCCCTTCACCCGGAACGACAACGGCGCTTCATCGGCCCGCGACAGCGCGGCCTTCACGCCGGACACCGTCTGGTACAACTGGTATCCCAACTCATCCTCAATCACCGTCAGCAGCCCGCGCAGCCGCTCGGGATGCGCACTGGCGCGGGCGACCTCCCCGATTTCGCGGACCGTTTTCGGTGCCTTCATCAGGCTCAACCGATGCCAGCGGGCGAAGGCCGAGAAATACTCGGGCGGCACCGGCAGGTCCTTGCCCATGATCCGATAGGTATCGCCCTTGCCCAGCAGCGGGGAGATCACCTGGTCAATGATCCGGTAATCGAACATATCCCCGGCGATGCCGATGCCCGCATGCCCCAGCGGCGTCACCCCTGCGCCCGGCGCATAGCGCAGCACGGAGAAATCGCTCGTCCCGCCGCCGAAATCCCCGATCAGCACGGTGGCCGGCGCGGTCAGGCGGCGGGCGAAGCGGTAGCCGGCGGCTTCCGGCTCCAGCGCGGTTTCGACATCCGGCATGCCGGCGGCGGCGTAGCTCTCCCGCAGCCGCAGATCCCCCAGGCTGTCATCGGCCAGTTCTCCGGCGAAGCGCACGGGCCGACCGGCGATGATGCGCGCGCCGTCGAGCTGCAGGCCGGCGCTGGCCGCCAGGGATCGCAGGAAGGTCGCGATCATCTGTTGCAGCGTGAAAGGGCGGCCGTAGATGCGGGTTTCCTGGAAGCTGCGTTGCGCCAGGTAGGACTTCATCGACATGATCAGGCGGGTGTCGAGGGGATCGTCCAGATAGGCCTCGATCCCCGCCGGCCCTGCCGCGTGGCGCAGGGTGACGCTGGCGCGCGCCTCCTCATTCCAGAAGCAAAGGACGGAGCGGAAGACGTCCAGCATCTCCTGCCCCGCCGGGAAGCGCGCGGTCGTGACGGTGCCGTCCGCGCCGAGCACGGCGACGACACTGTTGGTGGTACCGAAGTCGATACCGATGATGGGGCTGTTCATGAGGGGGCGAGCGCATAGCCTGCCCCGGGCGTTCCCGCCAGCCCCTCAACTCTTGCCGAACGCGCTCCAGACGCGCACGATCGGGACCAACGAACATCCACTCCAGGAGAGTCCCCCATGTCCGACTACGATCTCGTCATCCGCGGCGGCACCGTCGTCGATGGCACCGGCGCCGCCCCCATCGCGGCCGACGTCGCCATCAAGGGGGGCAAGATCGCCCTCGTCGGCACTGTCCCCGGCACGGGGCGGGAGGAAATCGACGCCACCGGCAAGCTGGTGACGCCTGGCTTCGTCGATATCCACACCCATTATGACGCGCAGGCCGTGTGGGACCCGCACCTCGCCCCCAGCGCCCAGCATGGGGTGACCACCGTCGTCATGGGCAATTGCGGCGTGGGCTTCGCCCCCTGCAAACCCGCTGACCGCGATCGTCTGATCGAGCTGATGGAGGGGGTGGAGGACATCCCCGGCGCGGTGATGAATGAAGGGTTGAAGTGGGAGTGGGAGTCGTTCCCCGAGTACCTCGACGCCCTCGACCGCCGCGCCCGCGACGTCGATGTCTGCGCCCTTCTGCCGCATGCCGCGGTGCGGGTGTTCGTGATGGGCGACCGGGCGATCGCGCTGGAAAACGCCAATCAGGGCGACATCGCCCAGATGCGGGAGATCGCGCGGGAGGCGGTGAAGGCCGGCGCGTTCGGCTTCTCCACCTCGCGCACCATTTCGCACAAGACGCTGAAGGGTGATCACACGCCAACGTACCAGGCGCAGGAAGACGAGCTGACCGGCATCGCCCTGGGCATGAAGGATGCCGGCGCCGGTATGATCGAGTTCGTGTCGGAATGGGCGCCCGATCATAACGCCGAATTCTCGATGCTGCGCCGGATTTCCGAGACTTCGGGCCGCCCGGCTGTGTTCACGCTGAATCAGCGCAATGCCCGCCCGGAAGTGTGGCGGGAGATTCTGGCGCATGCCGATAAGGCCGCGGACGATGGCGTGTCGATCCGGCCGGTGTTCGGGCCGCGCGCGACGGGCGCGCTGCTGGGACTGAGCGGCAGCCAAAACCCGTTCTCCGGCACCCGCACCTATCAGACTATCGCGCATCTGCCGCTGGCCGAACGCGTGGCGGCGATGCGCGATCCGGCGATCCGGGCCGCGATCCTCAGCGAGGATCCGAAGGAGTTCAACAAGTTCCCGCTGTTCCACCGCCTGGCCTGGAACCTGATGTTCCGTCTCGGCACGCCGGCTAATTACGAGCCGAAAGCCGAAGACAGCTTCGCCGCGATCGCCGAGCGCGAGGGGCGGACGCCGCAGGAAGTCACCTACGACGTGCTGCTGGAAAGCGAGGGCATGGATTTCATCTACACCACCATTTCCTCCTATGCTTATGGCGACCTGCGGATGCCGGAGCAGCTGCTGGCCAACCGCAACTGCATCATGGGCCTGGGCGATGGCGGGGCGCATGTGGCCTTCATCCTCGATGCCGGGTTCCAGACCTTCATGCTGACGCATTGGGGCCGCGATACCGGCAAGTTCCCGGTCGAGGAGCTGATCCGGCGCACCACGTCCGACACCGCGGCGGCGGCGGGGCTGCATGATCGCGGCGTGCTGAAGGCCGGGCTGAAGGCGGATGTGAACGTGATCGACTGGGCGAAGCTGGGCGCGGGCAAACCCTATATCACGCATGACCTGCCGGCGGGCGGCAAGCGGCTGATGCAGGAGGTCACTGGCTACGACGCCACCATCGTGTCCGGCCAGGTGACGTATCGCCAGGGCAAGCCCACGGGGATGCTGCCCGGCAAGCTGGTGCGGGGGCCGCAGGCGTGACCAACGAAGACCTGGGCTTCCTGCCGGCGACCGAACTGACAGAGTTGATCCGGACCAAGCAGCTGTCGCCCGTTGAGTATATGCGGGCGCTGCTGGACCGGATCGAAGCCTGCGAGCCCAAGGTCAATGCCTTCGCGCATCTCGCGGCGGATCAGGCCATGGATGGCGCGCGCGCGGCCGAGGCAGCGTTGATGAGCGGCGCCCGTATCGGCCGCCTGCACGGCATCCCCGCCACGATCAAGGACCTGGCGATCACCAAGGACATGCCGACCCAGAGCGGCAGCCTGATCTTCAAGGACCATCAGCCGGTGGAAGACACGCCGGTGGTGCCGCGCCTGCGCGATGAGGGCGCGATCATCATTGGCAAGACCACGACGTCGGAATTCGGCTGGACCGGCGTATCCCACAGCCCGTTGACGGGGATCACGCATAATCCCTGGCAGTTCGGGATGAATGCCGGCGCGTCCTCGGCCGGCGCGGGCGCGGCGGCGGCGGCCGGGTTCGGGCCGCTCCATCAGGGCAGCGACGGGGCCGGCTCGATCCGCATGCCGGCGCATTTCTGCGGCGTGTTCGGGCTGAAGCCGAGCTTCGGCCGGGTGCCCTATTACCCCGTCGGCGTGGGCGACCTGACATCGCATATGGGCCCGCTGACCCGCACGGTGGCCGATAGCGCCCTGATGCTGGAGGTGATGGCGGGCCCGCATCCGCTGGATTACACCACCCTCGAAGCCGGGCCGGCGCATTATCTGGCGCGGCTGCAGGAGGGCGTGAAGGGCAAGCGCATCGCCTATAGCCCCGACCTCGGCCATGCCCGCGTCGATCCCGATGTGGCCGCGCTGGTGAAGAAGGCGGCAGAACGGTTTACCGAGCTGGGTGCGACGGTCGAGGAGGTCAAAACCCCCTGGGCCGCGCCCGGCCCCGAGCTGATTCGCTTCTTCTGGTCCGCTCATATGACCCGGCTCAAGCCGCATCTGGAGAAATGGGAAGCGCAGATGGACCGGGGCCTGGTCGCCTGCATCAAGGCGTCGGAGAATGTCTCGGTCGCGGATTATCAGGCCGCCCGCGAGCGCAAGATGCCCTATATCGCGGCGATCAACAGCTGGTTCCAGGACTGGGACTTCCTGCTTACCCCCGCCGTCTCCGTCGCGGCTTTCCCGGCGGAGAAGCTGATGCCGGATCACTGGCCGCACCACGACTGGGACTGGGTGAGCTGGGCGGAGTTCTCCTACCCGTTCAACATGTCCTGGAACCCCGCCGCCAGCGTGCCCTGCGGCTTCACCGCGGCCGGGTTGCCGGTGGGCTTGCAGATCGTGGGCAAGCGGTTCGACGATCTCGGCGTGTTGCAAGCCTCGGCCGCGTACGAAGCTATCGCCCCCTGGGCCGGGCGGCGGCCAGTATTCTGAGGGCTTATACCAGACGCCGTTGAAATTGACTCTCCCCCTCCCCTTGAGGGAGGGGGTTGGGGGGAGGGGGCAATCCCCCCGAAACTGTGCCTTTTCACCCCTCCCCCCAGCCCCCTCCCTCAAG
>CAIUPC010000093.1 GCA_903900905.1 uncultured Acetobacteraceae bacterium | reverse complement strand
TTCCGGCGCTGAAGAAGCGGGCGTATGAGATGTACGAGGAAGGCGAGCGCCTGACCGGCCCTAAAGGCCTGCCGCTCGAATTCACCCCGAATATGGCGCCGGGCTAACCGCGCCTGACGATGGTGGAGGGTGATCATACCCTCCACACGCTGACCCCGCATGGCGTCGCGGGTGCGCTGGCAATGGCCACATGGTGGCGGACATGTGAATCATTGATAACAACAAATCGGTACAGGAATAGTCCATGTCCGTCCTGATGAACGATGCCGCGGTCATCCAACGCATTCTCGACCATGCTGCCGCCAGGACCACGGACCTCGGCGATGCGGCCTGGCGGGAGCCGGTGGAAAACTATCGCTCCGAAGCGCGCTTCGCGGAGGAGATGGAACTGATGAAGCGGCTTCCCATGGTCTACTGCCCGTCCGCCGCGCTACCGGACGTTGGCTCCTATGTCGCGCGCACTTTGGTTGGGGCGCCGTTGGTGGTGGTGCGTGGGGAGGATGGGGTCGCGCGCGGCTTCCACAATGCCTGCCGCCATCGCGGCATGATCCTTGCGGAAGGCGAGGGGAACGCACGCTCGTTGATATGCCGTTACCATGCCTGGGCCTACGGCCTGGATGGCAGCCTGCGCTTCATCCCAGGTACGGAAGGGTTCCCCGAGCTGGATCGGGCCGCACATGGGCTCGTGCCCGTGCGAACGGAGGAGCGGGGCGGGCTGGTTTTCGTGACCCTGAAAGAACCGGTATCGCAAGGGGCGCTGGAGGGCATGCCCGACCTGATCGCCCCCGGTCAGGCGGTATTCGAGTACAGCAGTTTCACCGACGACGCCAATTGGAAACTGCTGTTGGAAACCGCGATGGAGGGATACCATATCAAGGCCCTGCACGGGAAAAGCTTCTATCCTTACGGCTATGACAACCTGAACGTCGTTGAAACCTACGCCAACAATTCCCGCATCGTCTTCCCCTTCCGCCGCATCGAGAAACTGCGCGACATGCCGGTTGCGGAGCGCCGCGCCGATGGCATGCTGACCTATGTCTACCATTTATTCCCCAACACAAGGCTGGCGATCCTGTCGAACCATTATCTCCTGGTGATCCTGGAGCCGGTATCGGTCAGCGTCTCCCGCTGGGTCATCTACCGCTTGCGCCCGCCGGGCATGGAGTCTGCGGGCAATGATCTGGAGAAGGCGAAGCGCGATGCCGCGTTCGTCCGCGACAACGGCGTGGTGGAGGACCGGGAGGCGGCCTGTGCGATCCAGCGCGGACTGGCCGGGGAGGGGAACACCCATTTCACCTTCGGCCGCTTCGAGAAAGCGGCGGTGCATTTTCATCAAAGCCTGCGCGCGCATTTGGATAGCCTTGCGGGGCTTCTTGACGGCGGCGCCCCGGCCAGGCCCGGCGAACCCGGACTCGCATAATTGATCCGATTTAATAATAATTATATTCATTTAATAAAAATCCCCGCCAATTGAGCAACCGGCAAGCTGGTATTGGCCTGCATGCGGCCGTAAGTGCCGTCAAGATGTCGTGAACGGCAGCGTGCCGGGGCCGCACGCACAACGCCGGACGGCCGGACGGGCATTGACCGGGCCGTTGTCGGGTCGCTACAACAGCCGGGTAATTCGTGCCGTTTCCGGCACCTTGAAAAAAGGCGCGATCGTGGTGTTGGCGAAGACTTCCCGGCCATTGCAGCGGCCTGCCACGCTGCCGGACCGTCGTATTGGTTCCATTCACGCCGGTTTGACCGGTATTGCCATGGCGGCGTTGATCGCGGCTCTGCCCCTGCCAGCCGGCGCGCAGACGCCGGCTCTGCCGCAAGGCTCGCCCTTGCCGCGGGTGGTACCGCCGGTGATGCCCTCAGCGGTGCCGGCGACGGGTTTGCAGCCGCTGCCCGCGCCGGGGACAGAGGTGCCGAACCAGCCTGTGCGCGTCATCAATGTGACCGTCGAGGGTGTGACCGCCTTCCCCGCCGCCGACATCGCCCAATTGGCGGATGGGTTGGTTGGCCCCGCTGTACCGCTGCCGAAAATTGACGCGGCGCGGCAGGCAATCCTCCAGCGCTACCGGTCGGAGGGTTATGCGCTGACGACGGTGTCGGTCAAAAGTGACGCCGCCGGCCGGCTGCGCTTCGTCGTGGTCGAAGGCAAGATCGTCAGCGTGAAATTGCAAGGTGATATTGGCCCGGCGGGCGTGCAGGTCCTGCGCTTCCTCGATCGGCTGATGGACCCCGATAATCAGCCGATAAGGTCGGATCAGCTGGAGCGGTATTTGCTGCTCGCCCAGGATGTGCCAGGTGTGACGCTGCGCGCGGTCGTGGAACCCTCCGCCGAACAACCCGGCGCGATGAATTTGATCGCTCAGGTCAGCCGCCAGGCGGTGTCCGGCTCGGTCTCTTTCGATAACCGGGCGTTCGATCAGACCGGGCCGGTGCAGGGCCTGCTGGCGATGAATTTCAACAGCTTCACCCAATATGGCGAACGCACCGAAGTCTCATTTTACCATACCTTTCTCAACAGCCAGAATTTCGGGCAGATCTCGACCGAGGGCTTTATCGGATCGTCGGGCCTGCGCCTTAAGGTCTATGGCGGGCGGGGGATGGCCAATCCGGATGGGACGCTGGCCGCTGGCGGCTATGAAGGCACTACAACGATTTTCGGCGCCCAGCTGGCCTATCCGCTGATCCGGTCACGCCAGCAGACGCTGAATCTGGTGGCTTCGATCGATATGCTGGATTCCGAAATCCAGACCGGTAAGCCAACTTTGGTGCGCGGGAGCTTCGATGCCCTGCGCGTGCTGCGCATCGGCGAACAATATGCCTATTCCGACACGTGGCTTGGCGCATCCCGGTCCGGGTACAATACGATCGCCGCGAAGGTGTCGCACGGGCTCCGCGTCCTCGGCGCGACGACGAGCGGGACCGCTGGGGATTCACCCCGTCAGCATGAACGCTCGGATTTTCTGAAATTCGACTTCGAAGCCACCCGGACCCAGACGCTGTTTACCCCGTGGGAGGGGGCCAGCGTGGCGCTGATGGCGCTGGTGACAGGGCAATGGACCGATATGATCCTGCCGCCGGCGGAAGAATTCTATCTCGGCGGTTCGCGCTTCACCCGCGGCTATTACGCGGGCCAGGTGCCGGGCGACAAAGCCCTCGCGGCGACGGCGGAATTGCAGCTCAATACCGCCTATGATCTGCCGTTTTTCCGCACCGATGCGTCGGTTGCGGCGCAGTTCTACATTTTCTACGACTGGGGTGAGACCTGGCAGACCCAGGGCTCGGACTTCGCGACCAAGGTCGCCTCCGTCGGCGGCGGTACGCGGTTGCAGATCACCCGCTTCGCGGAGCTGGATCTGGAAGCCGTCGGCCGCCTGAACCGCTATCCCACGGGGGGCGCCAGCACCGGCGCCACCGCCCTGAAGGATGTCGGTCTGTATTGGCGCCTGCTGGGGCGTTTCTGACATGCGAGCCTGGCTCGCTGTACCCGTTAAACCGGCCCGTGGCACGCGATCCGTCGTGCCCGCGGCCTGGAGGATCGTCTGATGGCTCGGGCAAAACACTTCGACGCGGTGAAGCTGCTGGGACTGACCCGCCGCACGCGCCCTGCTCTGATGCTGACCACCGCTTTGCAGGCGGCGGCGGTGATGGTGCTGTCCTTCCCTGCCTTGGCACAGCCGGCCCCGAACGCGCGCCCGACCGGCGGTGTGGTCGTGGGCGGTTCCGCCGCCATCAGTGCCACCGCCAGCGCGACCGTGATCAATCAGGCGAGCCAGCGCGCGGCCATCAACTGGCAGAGCTTCGATGTCGGCAGCCAGCAGAGCGTGCAATTCGTTCAGCCCAATTCCAGCGCCGTGGCGCTGAACCGGGTCGTCGGCCCGAACCCGTCGGAGATCGCCGGCCAGATCTCCGCCAACGGGCAGGTGATCATCCAGAACCAGTCCGGACTGACATTTTATAAAGGGGCGCAGGTCAACACGACCGGTCTGATGGTCACCGCGGTGGGCATCAGCGACGCCAACTTCATGGCTGGCCAGATGACCTTCGACCAGGCGGCGAAAGCCAATGCCAAGGTCGTTAACCAGGGCACGATTACGGTGCGCGAGGCCGGGCTGGCGGCATTGGTCGCCCCCCAGGTGGCCAACTCCGGAACGATTTCCGCGAAACTTGGCCATGTCGTGCTGGCCGGCGCGCAAGCCACGACACTGGACATGTACGGCGACGGGCTGCTGTCGGTGAATGTCACCGGACAGGTGACTCAGACCCCGGACGGGGCGACGGCCCTGGTCACCAATACCGGTGTCATCCGCGCCGAGGGCGGCACCGTGCAACTGACCGCCCGGGCTGCGGATGGCGTTGTCCAAAACCTGATTTCCGCTGGCGGCAAGATCTCCGCGCGCACGGTTGGCAACCGGACCGGGGCGATTTCGATCGACGGTATCGGTGGTTCGATCGAGATTGAGGGCCAGGTCGCCGCCGCTGGCATGGCGCCCGGGACCAAAGGCGGATCGGTCGAATTGCTCGCCACCGGGACGGTCTCGCTCAAGCCGGCGGCCGTGGTGAATGTGTCCGGCCAGGCTGGCGGCGGCACGGTGGCGATTGGCACGAATTTGGCGCGCGCGGCCGGGCCGTCGGTGGTGCCGGCGCGGCTCGCGAAAACCGTGGACGTGCAGGCCGGCGCGACGGTGAAGGCCGATGCCATTACCGCCGGCAATGGCGGGCGCGTGGTGGTGCTGTCCGGCACCGCGACGAGCATGGCCGGTCTGATCACGGCAACGGGTGGTACGGTCGCGGGCAATGGCGGCTTTGTCGAAGTATCGGGCGATCATCTTGCGCTGACCGGTTCTGTGGATGTTTCGGCAGTGAATGGGATGCAGGGTTCGATCCTGCTTGACCCGGATTTTCTGACCATTGTTCATTCCACCAAGGCAAACGGCAGTCTGGATGCCACTGCGACTGCCAATAAAAGTATCGTCTTTACCGATAATGCCGGCGGCACGGATACCGTCACGGACTTCGCCATCAACGCGCTGAGCGGCAATGTCACGCTGCAGGCGGTGAATTCGTTAACCCTGGCGAGCACTGCCTCCCTGGGTTTGAAAACGAACTCCGATCTTCTGTTGCAGACCCAGACGGGCAATATCGTTCTGAACGGTACGGTGGTGACCGCAGGTACTGGCAATATCATTGTCCAGGCGGGAACCAGCACGTCAGGCGCGCTTATTTCCGTTTCCGGTGTGCTGACCACCAGCGCCACCAAGGGTGCCATATCACTGCAGGCCGATGGCGGCATTAATCTGCAATCCGCGTCCATCACCACCGCTCAGCTTGATCTCAATGTGCTTTCGAGTGGCAACGTCACGCAGGCGGCGGGCGGAGCGATCGCGGCCGGGACGCTGCTGAGCAGCAACACGCTTGCGGGCAATGTCAGCCTGCTTGGCACCACCAATGCCATCGGCACGATCAACGCCATCGCACCCGGTGGCGGCACACTGACCGTGGTCGATGGGTCGGCCCTCGTGCTGGCCGGGACGGTGATGGCGGCCAGTACTGATGTACTCGACATCAGTGTACTCGGCGGCAACAATCTGACCCAGGGGAGCAGCGGCAAGATCGCCGGCGGCACTCTGACCAGTTCGAATGGTGGCGTGACCGGATCTGTTTCGTTACTTGGCACTGCGAATGCGGTCGGCGTTGTCCGCGACATCGTCGTTGGTGGGACGGCGGTGGGCGGCGGCGTGTTGACGCTGGTGAATGCCGGTACCGTCGTCCTCGCCGGGACGGTGAGCACGGGCACGAAGGGCACGCTGGACCTCAGCACAACGGCGTCTGGCGCGATCACGCAGGCGGCATCCGGTACACTCATCACCGGCGTGCTGACCAGCAGCGGCTCGGTTGCGGGCACGATCGGCCTGGCGGGGACGGCGAACCAGATTGGCACCATCAGCGGCCTGACCGCCGGTGGGCGGATCGGGGTGGTTGATGCCCGTTCGCTGGTGCTCAATGGGGTGGTCAGTGCCGGCGGATCGGGTACAGTTGATATCACGACCCTTGGCACTGCCGCGGGCGTATCTCAGGCCGCGTCCGGCACGCTGACGGCGGGTGTGCTGACCAGCACCGGCTCGATTCAGGGTGCGGTTTCTTTGCTGGGCACGGCGAACGCCGTTGGCACCATCTCGGCCCTGACCGCGTTGAACACGCTTGCGGTGGTCAATGCCGGAGCGTTGCAATTGGCTGGCGTCGTCAGCGCGGGCAGCAGCGGGACGGTCGATATTACCACCCTGGGTACGACGGCTGGTCTGTCTCAGGCAGCGTCAGGCACGCTGACGGCAGGTATTCTGACCAGCGCGGGTTCGATCCAGGGCGCGGTTTCGTTGCTCGGGACTAAGAATGCGATTGGCACGATTTCGGCGCTGACCGCGCTGGACACGCTGACTGTTGTCAATGCCGGCTCGTTGAAGCTGGCGGGCGTTGTC
>CAIUPC010000092.1 GCA_903900905.1 uncultured Acetobacteraceae bacterium | reverse complement strand
GCGCGCTGGACGCGCAGCTGCGCCTGGTAATGCATGACGAACTCCTGAAACTCTGGACCGCGACGCGCACCACCATGGTCTTCGTCACCCACGACCTGACCGAGGCCATCACGCTGGCGGATCGCGTCGCGGTGTTCTCGGCCCGGCCGGGACGGATCCGGGCGATCGAGACGGTGGACCTGCCGCGCCCGCGCGATGTGTTCCGCATCCGCTTCGACCCGCATTTCGGTGAATTACACGACCGGCTTTGGGGATACCTGGAAGAGAGCGTCCGTGAGGGCGTGATGGTAGGATAGACCGATGAACGTTCTCACCGCCGAAGCCTCCGAGCCCCGCGTGGGCCACGATGTCCTGGCCAGCGCCCGGGCGGAATGGTTCAAGATCATCGCCTGGCGGATCGGCATCACCGTCGTGGGCCTGTCGCTGTGGGAGTTCGCCAGCGGGCGCTGGATCAAGCCGTTCTGGATCTCCGCCCCCAGCGCCATCTGGGCGCAGCTGATGGCCTGGATCGAAAGCGGCGATCTGTGGCTGCATATGGAGATCACGCTGACGGAAACGCTGCTGGGATTCGTGTTCGGCGCCGTCAGCGGCATTGCCTTCGGGCTGGCGCTGGGGCTGAACAAGCGGCTGGCGGCGGTGCTCGATCCCTTCATCATCGCCTTTTACAGCCTGCCCAAGATCGCGCTGGCACCGCTGTTCATCCTGTGGTTCGGGGTGGGGCTGGCATCGAAGGTGGTGCTGGCGACCTTCGTGGTGTTTTTCCTGGTGTTCTACAACACCTATGCCGGCACGCTGGCGGTGGAGCAGGAGCTGGTGGACGTGCTGCGCCTGATGGGCGCGACCCGCTGGCAGATCGTGCGCAAGGTCATTCTGCCGTCGGTCCTGCTATGGATCTTCACCGGCATGAAAATCTCCGTCCCCTACGCGCTGATCGGCGCGGTGGTGGGGGAGATGATGGCGTCCAACAAGGGGCTTGGGTATCTGATCCAGGCCTCCGCCGGGCAATATGATACGGGCGGGGTGTTCGCCTCCCTGTTCGTGCTGATGCTGATCGCGACCGGGCTGCATGAACTGCTGAAACAGAGCGAGCGGCTGATGCTGCGGTGGAAAGAGGACAGCACCTGATTGGGGAGCCTGAGCGAATAGGTGCATCGCGGCTGCGCCTTTGCTACAATCGCTCCCATGGAACGCGACCAGGCTATGATCACATTGCGGGCGCATCAGGCGGAGTTGCAGCAACTCGGCGTCGAGAGCCTGTATTTGTTCGGCTCCACCGCCCGGGGCGAAGCGCGCGCGGATTCCGACGTCGACCTGTTTTTCGATTATCAGGAAGGCACATTCGGTCTCTTTGACCTTATTGAGGTCCAGGAGCAGACCGCCCGCATCCTGGGTCATCCAGCCGATATCATGACCCGCGACAGCATCCATAAGATGCTTCGCCCGCGCATCGAGGCCAGCGCTTTACGCGTGTTCTGATGCCGCCATCCTCCGTCATCCCCTATTTGGTGGATATCATCGAGGCGATTGAGCACGTTCGCGAAAAGGCAGGCGCGAGTCTGCTGGAGGACTTCAAGCGCGACTGGGAGCAGCAATGGATCGTGCAGCGTGGACTGGAAATCGTGTCCGAGGCCAGCCGACACCTGTCTGAGCCTTTGAAGGCGCGCCATCCCGCCATTCCCTGGCGAAAAATCGCCGGTATCGGCAATGTATTGCGGCACGAATACCGGCAGGTCTCACCGCCGCTGTTGTGGGAGGTGGTGCGCGATCACCTCCTCCCCCTCGATCAGGCGTGCCGGGCTGAGTTGACGCGCGAGCAGACGGCCGAACGGGAGGCCGGGATTTGACGCTCCCGCGGCCTTGGCGCAGGATTCTCGACGAATAGCCCCGCCCGGAGGAACCACCCCATGACAAATATCCGCCTTGCCGGCGATCAGATCGGCGTTGAGGTCAGCGGCGTTGACGTCAAGACCATGAGCGACGCCGACTTCGCCAAAATCTACCAGGCCTGGATCGACCACAATGTCATGGTGGTCAAAGGCCAGGACCTGACGATCTCACAATTCCTGGAATACTCCCGCCGGTTCGGCATCGTTGAGCCGCATCCGTCCAAATCCACCCGGCATCCGGATTATCCGGATATCACCTTGCTCGGCACCAATAAATTCGATGCCGATGGCAAGCTGAACGAAGCCATCTACCGCCGCGGCGCGGAGGGCTGGCACACCGATGGCGCTTATGACGAGGTCCCGTTCAAAGCCACGCAACTGTTTGGCATCGCCATCCCGAACCAGGGCGGGGATACGCTGTTCGCCTCCGGCTACGCCGCCTATGACGCACTGCCGCAACGGTTGAAAGAGCGGCTGGAGGGCGTTGTCGGTGGCTTCACCTATGGCGGGCGCAAGAAGAACGCGGCGCTGCTGAACCCGGAGGACCGCGACTGGCAGCCGGTGTTCCACCCGATCCTGCGCAAGCACCGGGAAAGCGGGCGCACGTCGCTGTATTTCGATCCCGGCAAGATCGTGTTCATGAAGGACATGGAGGAAGCCGAGAGCAACGATATTATCCACGAGCTGACCCATGCGATGATCCAGCCGCACGGCCAGTACCGGCACAAATGGTCGGTGGGGGACATCGTGATCTGGGACAACCGGTGTTCGTATCACAAGGCTGCCGGGGATTATCCGCCGGATCAGGACCGCATCCATTGGCGGGTGTCGATTAAGGATTGGGCTGAGGCGGGGAAGATGGCGGCGGAGTGAAGGGGGGCCTGCCATCGCGAGGTGGCAGGCTTTTTATTGGCTCCGGATTAAGTCAGCGATGGTGTCGACCAATTGCAGCGCTTCATTGATGGCACGGGCCGCCTCGACCGGGGAAACCCTGTGTTCCCCATCGTAGTCCGCGACATTCTTTAATTCGTAGCTCCACGCGAGTAGTGACACGTGCTCTCGGCTGATGCGAGGCTCCTCTCGTGCGAGGCGGGCGAACTCGCTGCGCGTGCCGCTGTGGGTTTTGGGGGATTTTCCAGACCGCACGAGGATGAAAGCCAAGGCGGCGTGGAAAGCGGCCATATAGGCGCTGCGGCCGGCTTCTTCGGCGAATTCGCCGGCCAGTGCGTATCGGGCAAAAGCCAAACTCTCACGCGCTTTTGCGATTTGGCGTTCGGCGTCGCTCAAAAATCGAGGCCTTCGCGGCGGATTTCACGCATCAGCGGTAAAGCAGCGTTGTATGCCCCTGCCTGGAACGGCTTCGCGGAGATAACCGCGCCCGTGTCCATGAGAATATCCGTGCCCAGGTCTGCCAGGCGCATCACTTCGTCGAGCCATTCATCGGGGCTGTGGATGAACACGGCGATGTCATAATCGGAATCAGGCCGCGCATCACCACGCGCCCGTGAACCGAACAGGACAACACGATCCAGACGGTCACCATAGGTTACCGTCAGGTCCGCCCGCAAGCGGCTTAGAATTGGGTCGCTGGCAATTGGATTGTTCATCTGTCACCGCTGAGACTGAGTAGCATATTGGCGGTGTCGTGTCGCGCCTGACTGGGTTGGTTTTGTCTGTAAGCTCCTGTTACTCCGGGTTGGTTTCGTTGACAGGCTCGTGGTCGCGGCTATCGTCGTCGGCATGTCCTTTGGCTTATCCCAGTTCGTATTGACCTTGACTCACTGACCGTGCCCCAACCCCGGCAGAGTCGGTGCCAATATTGCGGGGAATAAGCCGGGGACGCACGGTTCTCCGTGGCTCTCCATGCATCCTCGCCTTTCTGCTCCGCGTTAAAAAATCAGGCGCAAAAACCGCACGGGCCCGGAAAGACCCGCACCGGCAACCCAACTCACCCCTTCGCCACCCGCCGCAACAGCTTCCAGGTCGAGGTCGCATAGGCAATCAAAGTCCCCGCCGAATCCCGGGCCTCCGCCCGCAGGAACCAGGTCCCGCCGCGCCGCAAAGCCTCCCCCCGGCAGACCACGCGCCCGCTCGTGGCCGCATCCAGATACTGGATCTTCATTTCCAGCGTCGCCCCAGGGCTGGCCTGGTGGTTGATCAAATGCCCCATGCAGATATCCAACGCCGTCGCCAGCACGCCGCCATGCAGCGTCGCGCGGGGGTTGAGCATGAAGTCCTCCACCTCAAACGCGACCTCACAGGCATCGCCGGGATAGGTGATCTCCAGCCCCAGCAGACGGGTCAGGAAGAAATCGCCGAATTCTTCCTTCGTGCCGGCACAGGCGCGTTGGAACGCGGCCAGGGCTTTGCCCTGGTCGACCTGACGTGTCATCGCAAAAACTCCAGTAACGCTCAGGCTGGAATCAGGCCGAGCGCGATCGCCTTGATCTGTAGGGCGACGTATTTGGAGTAGATGCGGCTCTGTGTCAGCCCCCCGCCCATGAACCACAGGCCCGGCTGCGGGGTGCGCTTCCACATGTTCGACATCTCACCCTGATCGTCGATGCCCCAGACCTGGCCCACCCGTTCGGCGGTGGCGTCACCGAGCAGCCGGCGCACCATTTCCTGCTGCGTGTGGTAGCCCGTCGCCAGCACCAGCAAATCGGCCTGCTTGACCGTGCCATCTTTCAACAGCGCGCCTTCGGGAACGAACCGCTCGATCTGGTCGAACTGCACCAGGCCGACTTCCTTGTCGATCAGCAACTGGGCGCAGCCGGCGTCAAGATAGTATCCACCGCAGCGGCGGCGGTATTTCATTTGGTGGCCGGTATCGTCCTCACCGATGTCCCACTTGTATCCGATCGACAGCAGGCCATCGATCATCGCCTTATCGGCCTCAACCATGCGCTTCACCCCGGCCTGATAGCCGCGGATCATCAGCGGATAGGTCGTCGCGGTCCCAATCAGATCGCAGTCTTCGAGCGGGGGGCCCTCTTCGTAGAGCGCGTAATTCATCTTGGCGCTCGGCTCGATGCTGACAACGGTGGTGGAGCCGCGCTGGATGATGCTGGTTTCCACCCCATGGCTGTGCAGGTCCTGCGCCACGTCATGGCCGCTATTGCCGGTGCCGAGCACCAGCGCCTTCTTGCCATGCCAGGGCGCGCCGCTTTTGAAACCATGCGAGTGGAACATGTCGCCGGCGAAATCCTTCAAACCAGGCAGATCGGGGATATGCGCGATGCCGTTGGTGCCGTTGGACAGGATGATGTGGCGCGGGTGCATCACCCGCTCGGTCCCATCGGCCAGGCGCAGACGGGCGGTCCAGCGGCCGGTGGCCTCGTCATAGGTGCCGCCGGCGAATTCGGTGCTGGACCAGCAATTGAGCTGCATGGCCTTGGCATACATTTCCAGCCAGTCGCCCAGCATGTCCTTGGGGATGTATTTCGGCCATGTCGGCGGGAACGGCATATAGGGCAGGTGGTTGACCTGGATCTGGTTGTGCAGCGCCAGCGAGTGGTAGCGCACCCGCCAGTTGTCCCCGATCTTCGGCAGCTTATCGACCACCAGCGTATCGATGCCGAGCTGACCGAGGCAGGCCGCGACCGCCAGCCCGTTCTGCCCGCCGCCAACAACCAGCACCTCCGGATCCCGATCCGCGAAGGCCTGTTCCTGATTGCGCTGCTCCAGCCAGTTCAGCCCGCCGAAATTCCTTGAATACGCATCCCCGCTTGGTCGGCGGACGCCAATCCGTTCCTCGTGGCCTTTGAGCTCGTGCAGGGAGGTCATGAGGACCCAGGCCTGACCCAGATTCGCCGTGGGCAGGCGCACCACGCCGAACGCGCGGGTGGCGGTGGTTTCGAACTGGAACAGCGCTTCGACGACCTCGATGCCGAGGCGGCGGACGATGCGCGGCGGTGTGCGGCCCTCGGCGAGGGTAAAGCCCTGCGCACCCGTGGTTTTCTGGGCCTCGGCGAAAAAGGCGCCGATCTCCGGCGCGCCGAGGACGGGGCGGATGGTCCAGGAGAAGGTGAGCATGTCCCGGTAATGGGACTCGGCGGCGAACAGCGCGCTAATGCCGGCGGGGCCGCCGGCGGTCAAAGCGGTCTCGAAGCGTTGGAGCCATTGCGTGGCGGCGTTGCGCGCACCTTCGGTAGTCAGCTTTTCCATCACCAGTGTGGCGGCATCATTCATTGGATTGGTCCCCGGCCCGCGGTTGGAGGTGCGGCGTTGTGATGATTCAGCGCGTTTCGGCGCGGCGGGCAAGAGCCGCGGCACACGGCCCACGATCAGATCGTCCTCCAGTACCGCCGGGTGAGCGCCATCGATGCCAGCCCGGCGATCCCCGTGGCCGCCGTGGCCCAGTGCGCCCCCGCCGCGTCGGCCAGTACCCCGATCGCGATGAAGCCCAATGGGCCAGACCCGACGCAGACCGACAACACGCCGAGGATGCGCGATCTCATCTCCGGCGGGGAGGCGAGATAGACCAATGTGGCCTGCATGGTCGCGAATCCGGCCTGTCCCATGCCCGTCAGAATCAACGCGGCCCCGGCGAGGGCGGGGTGCGGCAGCAGCGCGAAGCCGGTCAACATCGTCATGTAGAGGAAGACCCCCCGGCAATAGATGCGCCCATACCAGGCCGGGCGCACGAAGACGGCCAGCAGCAACGCGCCCAGAAACGCGCCCACGCCGTCCATGCTGGCCAAAATCCCCACGCCCTCCGGCCCCAGGCCCAGGCGGTCCCGGGCGATGACCGGGATCATGCTGGTGAAGGGGAAAGCGAACAGATTGACGATCACGGTGACCAAAAGCGTGCCCATCAGGGGCCGGTTGGCCCGGACCAGGCGCAACCCATCGGCGATCTGGGTGAGGACGGAACCGGTGGCCGTGATCTTGCCATTGCGATAGGAAACCGGCCAGGCGGCCGCGAAAGCGAGTGTGTAGAGGCCGGCGCTGAGGATGAAGGCGCCCGCGATACCGGCATAAGCCAGCAGGAAGCCAGCCACCGCCGGGCCCAGCATGCGGCTGGCGTTCGAAGCACCGACGTCGAGCGCCATCGCCGCCCCCATACGCCTCGGGCCAACGGCATCGCCGATCATCACGCGCCGGACGGGATTGTCGGCGGCCCAGCCCAACCCGTTCAGGAGGGAGGCGATGGCCAGATGCCAGACTTCGAGCCTGTCCGTCCAGGCGAGCAACGCCAGTGTCACGGCTGCGATGCCCAGCATGAGAAGTACGCCCAGCAGCGACCAGCGCCGCTCAATCCGTTCAGCCCCTGCCCCCATGAAGGCCCCGAGCAGGCCCATCGGCAGCAAGCGCAGCATGGTCATGGCCGCGACCAGGAAGGCGGAGCCGGTGCGTTCGTAAACGAAGACTCCGACAGCCACGGTTTCCATCCAGCGCACGACGAAAACCGCGAGTCCGACAGCCCATAGCCGCCAGAAATCGGCGTTACCCGCGGTGAGCAGCGCGCGCACACCGGTCTGCGCGGAGGTGGTTTGGCTCAAGACGTCGCCCTCGTTTGCCGTACCTGGCCGGGTGCGGCGTTCGCGCCGAACACTGATTTGAACGGGTGACGTGGCGGAGAGACAGTCCGCCAATATGTGACCCGTATCGATCTACCGTGATGCCCAATGCGGCCTAAAACCTACAGTATTTACCTTCATTAAATCCACCTCCGTCTACCGGAACCCGATTGCATCCACGCCCCCGATGGGGGTAGTCTTGGGGGTAGGAACCTTGGGGGTAGGACTGATGGGCAAGCTCTCCGCTGTGATGATTAAGGCGTTGCGGTTCCCCGCTGACAAGACCCGCCCCGTGCGGTTCGGCGATGGCGAGGGCCTGTATCTCCAGGTAGCCCCTGGCGACACGAAGTCTTGGCTCTTTCGCTACACCCTAAACGGCAAGGCTCGG
>CAIUPC010000091.1 GCA_903900905.1 uncultured Acetobacteraceae bacterium | reverse complement strand
CGCTGCTGAGGAGGCATCTTTGACTGGGATGTCGCCGAAGGCCGCCTCGCGGATCTGAATAATCGCACGGAAGACCCCGCGTTCTGGAACGATGCCGCGACCGCGCAGAAGCTCATGCGTGAGCGTAATCAGCTGGCGTCCGGCATGGAAGCCGTGATCCGGCTGGAAACCGAAGTCGCCGACGCCACCGAACTGCTGGAAATGGCGGAAGCCGAGGGCGATACCGGGATGGTGGCGGATGCGCTGACCTCGCTGCGCGCTTTGGCGGAGGACGCCAAGAAGCGCGAGATCGAGAGCCTGTTGTCCGGGGAAGCTGATGGCAATGACTGCTACATTGAGCTGAACGCCGGTGCCGGCGGGACCGAAGCCCAGGATTGGGCGCAGATGCTGATGCGCATGTACATGCGCTGGGCTGAGCAGCACGGCTACAAAGCCAATCTGATGGAAGAATCCGAGGGCGAGCAGGCCGGGATCAAATCGGCGACGCTGCAGATCTCCGGCCCCAACGCTTATGGCTGGCTGAAGACCGAGGCCGGGGTGCACCGGCTGGTGCGCATCAGCCCCTTCGATGCCAATGCCCGCCGCCAGACCAGTTTTGCCAGTATCTGGGTCTATCCCGTGGTCGATGACACGATTGAGGTCGAGATCAATCCGTCGGATTTGAAGGTCGACACCTACCGCGCCTCCGGCGCCGGCGGGCAGCACGTCAACAAGACCGATAGCGCGATCCGCATCACCCATATCCCGACCGGCATCATCGTCGCCTGCCAGACTGATCGCAGCCAGCACCGTAACCGCGCCAATGCGATGGAGATGCTGCGCGCGCGGATGTACGAGGCGGAACTGCGCAAGCGGGAGGCCGTGACCGCCGCCCAGGAAGACGCCAAGACCGATATCGGCTGGGGGCATCAGATCCGCAACTATGTGCTGGCGCCGTATCAGCTGGTGAAGGATCTCCGCACCGGGGTCGAAAAGGGCAATCCGGACGCGGTTCTGGATGGCGATCTGGATGATTTCATGGCGGCGGCTCTGGCGGCCCGCTCGGGTGCGACGCGTAGCGAGGCCAGTGCCCAGGCCCGATGATCAGGCGGGCTATGTGTCATCGAAAATACTCACACGATTGTCCGCGTTGTTAAGGGTTCGTTAACCATTCCCCGCTAGAAGCGGGGCATGGAAACGATCGCGCCCCCGAACGCCGCCTTGCATGAAGCGCTGCTGGATCAGGCCAGCCGGGTGCTTGTCCGTGATCCAGCCGATGCCGAAGCGCATTTCGTCCGCGGCACCGCGTTGAACGCCCTGAACCGGCCGAAGGCCGCGCGTGCGGCGTTGACCCGGGCCGTGGTGCTGTGTCCTGGCATGGCGGCGGGATGGCTGAATCTCGGCAATGCCTGCGTTGACCTGGACGACGTCACCGCGGCCGAACGGCATTACCGGCGGGCGATCCGCCTCGATCCCGTCCTGGCGGAGGCCTGGGTGAGCCTCGGGCATCTGCTGCTGGCGCAGGCGCGGGTGGAAGATGCGATCATGGCCTGTGAAGCCGCGGTTCGTTTGAACCCCGCGCTTGCGGCCGCGCGGTGGAACCTTGCTTTGGCGCTTCTGCTGAGCGGCGATCTTCCGCGCGGCTTTCAGCACTATGAGAGCCGTAAACTGCACCCGGTTTACCGGGCCGATTTCCCCCCGCTGACCGGCCCGCAATGGGACGGCGGCACGGTGGCCGGAAAGGTGATCCTGGTACGGGCCGAGCAGGGCCTGGGCGACACCATCCAGTTCACCCGCTTCCTGCCGGAGATCGTGCGCCGTGGCGGCACCCCGGTGCTGATCTGCGATCCGCGTCTGGTGCGGCTGCTGTCAGGCATAAGCGGGGTGGTGGTGCTGCCGCGCACCAGCCGGGTGGAGGGTTACGACGCCTGGATCGACCTCATGAGTCTGCCGCTGGTGCTGGGAATCGATCTCGACAGCGTGCCGGCGGCGGAGGGGTATCTGGCGCCAGGCCAGGCAGCCTTCTCCCCCTCCCCTTGCGGGAGG
>CAIUPC010000090.1 GCA_903900905.1 uncultured Acetobacteraceae bacterium | reverse complement strand
GTCACGCGCGAAATCGATAATCAGGTTGCGATCCGTCTGCTCCAGCGCCGCATCGCCGCGCAGCAGCAGGTCGGGGCCGGAGTCGAGCAGGTTGACCACCACCGAGGCCTCTTTGCGCAAAGTGCGCAAACGGGTCAGCAGCCCGCGTAAGGGCGCGATCAAGGCAAACAGATCGGGATGCAGGATCGGACACTCAATAAGGTCCACGACCTCCGACGAGCGGCCGCGATGCAGCCCAAGCCGCACCCCGGCCGGCAGGCGCCGCACCGCCAGGTCGATGCGCCGCCGCGAGCCCGGCATCCCGGACACGATGGGGGAGATCGCGACATCGCCATAGCCGGCCCGGCGCAGCCCCGCCTGCAACAGCGCGACTTTCCAGGCCTGATAGCCAGGCGTCTGCCAATGCTGCGCCACGCAGCCGCCGCAGGTGCCGAAATGCTGGCAGGCGGGCACTGCACGCTCGGCGCTGGTCTCCAGCACCGTGTCTGCGGTGGAAATCCAGCCCTCCCCATGGCGCGACACGGGCCGCGCCAGGATCAGCTCATCGGGCAGGGTGAAGGGGATATAGAGCGGTGATCCGTCCGCGAGCGCGCCCACCCCATCGCCATCCGCGCCCACGCGCACGATACGGGTCTCGACCGGCGGTGGTGCGGGCGGCAGGGTCTTGGCGGAACCGCGCTTGGGCTGGCGGTGCTGGCGCTGTTTCATGACGGCTGGCGCCGACCATCATCGCCGTACCGCGTCATCCCCGGCGACGGCCGAGGACCCACGTCTTGGGCAACCGCATGCACCGAACCGGCGAGTCCCCGGCCTACGCCGAGGATGACGCACTGGCTGTCGTTCAAAACGCCGCGATGCCGGTCTGCGCCCGGCCGAGGATCAACGCATGCACGTCATGCGTGCCCTCATACGTGTTCACCGTTTCCAGGTTCATCACGTGGCGGATCACATGGTACTCGTCGGCGATGCCGTTGCCGCCATGCATATCGCGCGCGACCCGGGCGATATCCAGCGACTTGCCGCAGTTGTTGCGCTTGAGCAGGCTGATCATCTCCGGCGCCGCGTTCTCCGCGTCGATCAGGCGGCCGAGCTGCAACACGGCCTGCAGGCCCAGCGTGATCTCGGTCTGCATATCCGCCAGCTTCTTCTGGATCAGCTGAGTCGCTGCCAGCGGGCGGCCGAACATCATACGGTTCAGCGTGTAATCCCGCGCCGCGTGCCAGCAGAACTCCGCCGCGCCGAGCGCGCCCCAGGCGATGCCGTAACGGGCATTGTTCAGGCAGGAGAACGGGCCGCGCAGCCCCTTCACGTTCGGCAGCTGGTTTTCGTCCGGGACGAACACGTCCTGCATCATGATCATGCCGGTGATCGAGCAGCGGAGGGAGAATTTGCCCTCGATCTTCGGCTGCTCCAGCCCCTTCATACCCCGTTCCAGGATATAGCCGCGAATATCCCCGGCATCGTCCTTCGCCCACACCACCAGCACATCCGCGATCGGCGCGTTGGTGATCCAGGTTTTGGACCCGCTCAGCAGGAAGCCGCCATCGACCTTCTTCGCCCGCGTACGCATGGACGCGGGATCGGACCCGGCATCGGGTTCGGTCAGGCCGAAACAGCCCACGAACTCGCCCGAGCGGAGTTTGGGCAGATATTTCTGCCGCTGATCTTCCGAACCAAAAGCATGGATCGGGAACATGACCAGCGAGGATTGCACCGAGAACGCCGACCGGTAGCCGGAATCGACGCGCTCGACCTCGCGGGAGATCAGCCCGTAGCTGACATAATTCACGCCCGCGCAGCCATAGCCTTCCAGCGTGGCGCCGAGGAAGCCCATCTCCCCGTATTCGTTCATGATCTCGCGATCGAATTTTTCCTCGCGATTGGCCATCAGCACGCGGGGGAACAGCTTGTCCTGGCAATAGGCGCGCGCGGCATCGCGGATGGCGCGCTCGTCTTCGGAAAGCTGGCTGTCGAGGCGCAGCGCGTCATCCCATTGGAAGGGGGTGAATGGGTTGGCGCTCATGCTTCGGACTCCGTCTCCGGGCTGTTATACGGTTTGCGGCTGCGCAGCAGCATGAAGGCCGGGACATCGTCGCCGAAGCCCATCACCGCCGGGCCAAGGTCGTCGTCACGGCGGCCGCGGCGGAAGTCGCCACCCCCACGGGGGGGATCCATGCGCGGCTGGTCGCGGCGCGGCTGGTCGCGATGGCGGTCCCGATCGGCACGCGGCCGTTCGATGGCCACGGGCGCGGCGACGATTTCCTCGATCTCCGCCACCACGTCGCGGGGCGCGCGCGGCGTCCGCTCGCGAGGGGGGCGGGCTTCGCGCACCGGCTTATCTTCTCGCGGCGCGCGTTCTTCCCGTGGCGTTTTATCACGGCTGCTGGACTTGCGGGCTTCCGGCTTGCGGGCGCCGCCACGGCCCCGGCGCTTGCGGCCATCTTCCTCGGCCCAGTCGACGGGATCCAGGCCTTCGACCCGGACGGGCGGGATGGGGTTGCCCGTCAGCTTCTCAATCGCTTCCACCGCGAAGCGATCCGTCGGCGCGGCGATGGTGAAGGCGCGGCCTTCCAGCCCGGCGCGGCCGGTGCGGCCGATACGGTGCACGTAATCTTCCGCGTGATGTGGCACGTCGAAGTTGAACACATGCGACAGGCCGCCAATGTCGATGCCGCGGGCCGCGACGTCAGAGCAAACCAGCAGGCGCAATTCGCCGGCCTTGAACTTCTCCAACGTCGCGAAGCGCACGGTCTGCGACAGATCGCCATGCAGCGCGCCGGCGCTGAACTGGTGCTTGGTCAGCGACTTATAGAGAATATCGACATCGACCTTGCGGTTGCAGAAGATCAGCGCGTTCTGGACATTCTCAGTCCGGATCAGACGGCGCAGGGCTTCCCGTTTGTCGTGTTCCGCGACCAAAGCCAGACCGGCGGTGATCGTCGTCGCCACGGAAGCCGGGCGGGAGACCGCGATTTCCTTGGGATTCTGCAGGAACGCATCCGCGAGGCGGCGAATTTCCGGCCCCATCGTCGCCGAGAAGAACAGCGTCTGCCGGCCGGGCGGGAGCATGGCGACGATGCGCTCGACATCGGGGATGAAGCCCATGTCCAGCATGCGATCGGCTTCGTCGATCACCAGCAGCTTGGCATCGGTCAGCAGGATCGTGCCACGCTCAAACATGTCGATCAGCCGACCCGGCGTGGCGATCAGCACATCGACGCCCTTGTTCAGGACGTCCTTCTGATCGGACATGCTTTCGCCGCCGATAATCAGGGCGTGGGTGAGTTTCAGGTATTTTCCGTACTGGACGAAATTCTCGGCCACCTGCAGCGCGAGTTCACGCGTCGGTTCCAGGATCAGGCTGCGCGGCATGCGCGCCCGGGCGCGGGAACCGGACAGGATGTCGATCATCGGCAGGGTGAAGCCGGCGGTCTTGCCGGTGCCGGTCTGCGCCGTGCCCAGCACGTCGCGGCCCATCAGCACATAAGGGATCGCCTGTTCCTGGATGGGCGTCGGATGCCGGTAGCCCATATCGTGGACCGCCCGCAGCACCTCATCCGACAGGCCGAGGTCGGAAAACAGCGGCCGGACCGGTTCGGCGGGCAATTCCTGCTCGGGCAGCGCATCGTCGTCGTCGCCGGCATAGCCGCCGTCTTCCGCGACCCATTCGGCGGCGGGGGGCAGATCCGTTTCCTCGGGCAACGCGGCTGGTTCAGCCGGTTCAGCCTCTATCAGGGCCAGTTCCTGCTGCACCGGAATGCTCACGGCGGGCGGAGTCTCGTCCACGGGCTCGGCGGCCCGGATCGGTTCCGGCTCGGGCGGAACCTCTGCCACCGGCTCTGATACCGGCTCTTCCGAAACTGGCGCTTCCGGTTCGGGCATCGCCGCCGCCTCCGGCGGGGCCACGACGGGCGCGGCTTCGGGCGCGAGCACTACAGGCTCGGCGGCACCCACGGGGGCAACCACTTCACTGGAAGCCTCGTCATGCGGCGCGTGTGCGGTCGGTTCCGCCTGGGCGGTCGAGGAGTCGGTCAAATCGGGTCCTGTCGATGGCTCGGTTGCGAAATCTACCGCAACGATCGCGTCCGCGGCGGAATGGCCGGAACCGGACGCCCGCTCACGCGCAACGGGCGCGGTATCAGGAGGAACCGGCTAAAAGTCAAGCAGTCTGAGCGGGCCGCAGAAAATCGGCTGCGTCCCCGCTCGGTTTAGCAGGGGTCACCGGTCCAGCCAGAGGTCCTCGAACCGGTAGCCGTTGTAGGAGCTGTTCACCATCGGCGTGAATCCATGCACCTCCGGCTGCCAGCACGTGCCACCCCGCATATGCAGGATGATCGGCCGCGCCACGTCGTTCTGGATCCGCTGGTCGATCTCCCAGACGAGTTTCCGGCGCTTTTCCAGATCGACCTCCTGGGATTGCTGGTCGAACAGCTTCTCCAGCTCCGGGTTGCAATATTCGGAATAATTCCGTTCCGACTTGCAGGCGAAGTTTTCGTAGAAGGTCTGATCCGGGTCGTCGATCGCGTTGCCGGTCAGGTTCAGGCCGACCGAATAGTCCTTCCGCGCGACTTTGGAGAACCAGAGGCTGGTGTCCACCGGGTCGAGCTCGCCCTCGATATGGATCTCTTTCAGATGATCGATCAGAATCACCGCGGGGTCCCGATAGGCCGGGATATTGCGGGTTGAGACCTTCACATGCAGGCGGTTGGTCGGGCCGTAGCCCAGCTTCTCCATGATCGCCTTGCCTTCGGCACGGTTCTTGGCGATGTCGGGGTTGTAGCCAACCATCTCCTTCATCATGGCGTCGGGCATGCCCCAGACGCCGTTGGGCGGCGGCAGCAGGGAGCCGCCGATATCGGCCTGACCTTCGAACAGAATGTCGATGAAGGCCTTGCGGTCAAGCGCGAGGGCCATCGCCTTGCGGATGTCGGCATTGTCGAAGGGCGGCTTCTCCCGATTGATGATCAGGTTCTCGCTCACATTCATCGGCCCGAAATGACAGACGGCCTTCGGCGCCTGCGACTTGATGTCGCGCATGAGCGGTGAGGTCACTTCGGTCGGGAAGGTCATGTCGAGCTTGCCCGCCATGAATGCCAGCATCGCCGTCGAGCGGTTGGTGATGATCGGTAGCTCGATGCCGTCGAGATAGGGCCGGCCCGGCTTCCAGTAATTGGGGTTCTTGACCAGCCGGATCAGCTCGTTCTGCTTGAACTCGGCCAGCATGAACGGGCCGGTGCCAATGGGCTTGGAGCGCATCTCCGCCGGCGTGACGTGGCAGGGATAGATCGCCGAATAGCCCGAAGCCAGCATCGCCAATAGCGACGGTTGCGGGCGGCTGAGGCGCATCGTCACTTCGAGCGGGCCATTGGTCACGACATCGGTGACGTTCTGGTACCAGAGCTTGCGCGGGTTCTTGCGGAACTTCGCGGTGCCCTTCTCCTGGATCATATCCATCGTGCATTTCACGTCGGCCGCCGTGAACGGCTTGCCGTCGTGCCACTTCACGCCGTCACGCAGCTTGAAGGTCAGCGCGAGGTGATCCACGCTCCAGGCCCATTCGGTGGCGAGTTCGGACACGATCGAGGCATCGGTGTTCTGCTTTTCGTCCTGCTTGTAGACGACGAGGTTATTGAACACCGACATGAACGGGATGGTGGTCGAATAGGTCGCTTCCTCGTGCACCGAGGCGGAGGCAGGGCTGTCACGCTGATACATATGCAGCACGCCGCCGCTTTTCGGCTGCTGCGCGATGGCGGCGGTGGAGAACAAGGCGACAGCAGCCGCCAGGAGGGGACGCGCGAAGGTGGACGGCATTGCGCCGATGCTCCCGGTTATGTGGAGGTTTACCCGGCGTGGCGGGCAGCGGCGCGGGTAATAGAGGAGTTTGCAGTGCGAGGGAACGACCCCCTGCCCTTAACGCGGGCTAATCGGGGGATGCCGGCCCTGCTGCCCGCGCGTCATCCCCGGGCTTGTCCCGGGGATCAAGGTTTCCGCCAATGCCGCGATTGGTCCCCGGGACAAGCCCGGGGATGACGGGGTTTATGTTCGTTGGCGCATTGGAGCCGAATGCAAATTTGCCATATGCGCTGCGCCTCGGACGTGTGGGCCAGCCAGTGCCCCAACCTCCTAGCGCCCCAGTAAATCCCGCACAGCATCCTTCACAAACCGCGCATCCTCCGGATTGACCACCGGATTCCCCGCCCGATACCCCCAGATGCTCGGGATCGGCCGCAGCACCGCGTCACGCAGCAGCGGCAATTCCGCCGCGTTGTCGGCGGTGCGGAAATAGAGGTCAGTGTCGCCGGGCATCAGCAGCACGCGGGCCTTGATGGCGCGTAAAGCGGCCTCCAGATCACCGTCATAGAGGCTGTTGGCGCTGATATCGGACGCATCCCAGGTGCGCAACTGCGCATGCAGATTGGCGGCCGGGCGGGCACCGAAACGATCCTCCCAATCCGTGCGCAGGAATGTCTCCAGGTCCGGGGCGCCAAGATTGGGCGTGGGGCCGGAGGCGAGATGCCGATTTTCCCGGTAGAATTCCTGACTGAGCGCCCAGCCGGCATAGATGCGGCCGAAGGCTTTCTTGGCGGCGCGGGGCTCGGTGGAAAACCGGCCATTGCCGACATGCTCCGGCGCCGCTTCCAGGGTGGCCATCAGGCTGCGCAGGAAGACCTGATTATGAACGGACGTGCGGGCGACGCCGCAATTGACGACGATGCGCGCCACCGCGTCGGGGAACAGCGCCGCCCAGTGATAGGCCTGCAAAGCACCCATGGACCAGCCATAGACGCAGGCGACCTGGTCGATCCCGAACAGCTCCGCGAGCGCCTTACGCTGCGCGGTGACATTGTCATGCACCGTCACCAGTGTCGGGTAATCCGGCACATCCGACGGTGACGACGACAGCCCGTTGCCGAACATATCGGGGATGACGATGAACCAGCGCGTCGGATCCAGCACCCCATCGGGGCCAATCAACCATGCAAGGTCGGGGTGCTGGGCACCGTAGCTGGTGGGATAGACGATGACGTTGTCGCGCGCGGGCGACAGCGTGCCGTGCGTTTTCCAGGACAGCTTCGCCCGGCGCAGGATCGCGCCGGACTGCAAGGTGACATCGCCGGCCTCATAGACGCCTTGTTGGGTGGGCCAGGCCGGCATGTCGTTCTCCCGCGTTACAAGAAGCCGATGGAGATCCACGGAACGGCCGCGACCACGATCAAGCCGATCAACAGCGCTAACAAGTAGCCCATGATGGGCTGGATGCCCAGATTGGGATCCACCCGCCCGATCGCCGCCGCGGCATAGAAGCCCACCCCGAACGGCGGGGCAAACAGGCCGATTCCCATCGCGAGGACAGTGACCATGGCATAATGCACCTCATGGATGCCCATGGTCTGCGCGATCGGGAACAACAGCGGCCCGAACAGCACGATGACCGGGATTCCCTCCAGCACCGAACCCAGCACGACGAAGGCCACGATCGACACCGCCAGGAAGGTGTATTTGCCCCCTGGCAAGCTGCCCATGAAGGCCGCGAGTTGTTGCGAGAACCCGGATTGGGTCAGCGCCCAGGCCATCGACGTCGCCGCCCCCACGATCAGCAAAATCGCGCCCGACAGCGATGCGGTTTCCACCAGCATCGGCACGATGCGTTTCCAGTCGAACTGGTGATAGACCAGGATGCCGACAATCATCGTGTAGAGGATGCCGATGGTGGAGACCTCAGTCGCCGTCGCCACGCCTTGCACCACCATGAAGCGGATGACGAATGGCAGCGCCAGGGCTGGCAGGGAGACGATAAGGGCCTTCCAGACCTCCGCCCCCGTGGCCTTGCGGATGCCGGTCATGTCCTGGTTGCGGTAGCGGTGCCGCACGACGAAGCAGAGCGCGATCGCCAGCACGATGCTCGGCAGCAGCCCGCCGGTGAACAGCGCCGAAATCGACACGCCGGTGACCGAGCCGATGGTGATCAGCACCAGGCTCGGCGGCACGGTTTCGGTCTGCGCGCCGGTCGCCGCCAGCAGCGCCACGAGATCGCCGGGCTTGGAGCCGCGCTTGATCATCTCGGGGAACAAGGCCGGTGCCACCGCCGCCATGTCGGCCGCCTTGGAGCCGGAAATGCCGGACACCAGATACATGGCGCCCACAAGCACATAGGACAGACCGCCCTTAATGTGACCCAGCAGCGAGGCCAGGAAGCCCACCATGGCGCGCGCCATGCCCGTCATCTCGATCAACAGGCCGAGGAAGACGAACAGCGGCACCGCCATCAGGATGAGATGCGACATGCCCTCGTAGAAGCGCCCAACGAACAGCAGCATCGGGACGTCGGTGGTCAGCACCATATAAGCGAAGGTCGAGACCGCGAAGGCGATCGAAATCGGCACGCCGGCCAGCACCGAGGCGCCGACGAGCCCGATAAAGAAGATGATCAGGTTGAGATTGCCCAGCTGCTCCAGATACGGATTGGCCAAGGGGACGAACCAGGCGGTGAGCCCGGCCAGGGCAATCAGGACGACGCCGACAAATGGCGGGAAGGTGCGGAACAGGCGCAGGCTGGCGATGAGGAACATCAGCGCGAACCCAACCGGTAGCGGCGCGGTCAGCCAGGCTTTAGAGACCTCCATCCCCGGCATCATCAGCCGTGCCACTTCCTCCACATACTCGATGGCCGGCTGCACCACTGCGGCGAGGAACATCAGACCGACGGCGGCGCCGTAGATTTCCATCCCCGTGCGGCCAGCGGGTTTCGCTCGGGCGAGCAAGGCGGTCATCCGCATATGCTCGCCCCGGTTCAGCGCCACGACCGAGCCGATCATGCCGAGCCACAGGAAGTCGGTTTGGGCGAGGTCGTCGGTCCAGATGAGCGGATGCTGGAAGACGTAGCGCGCGACGACGCCCATCAGCAGGATCGCGACATTGCCCAGTACGAGCAGCGCCGCGACATATTCCAGCACCCGGATCAGCGGGCGTTCGATCGCTCCCGCCAGGCGCGCGATGGCGGTATCGCGCGCCTGGACGCCCGCATGATGCGGGCCGGTCGTGGCATCCATTGGCCTGGTCCCGTTCGGCTTGGGTTAGGCGAGCGGGCCGGAGATATCCTCAAGCGCCTTCCACACGTCGGCCCCGAGCTTTTCCTTCCATTCCTTGTAGAAGCCGACGGTCTGCAGCTTCTTCTTGAAGGAGGAGGTGTCGGTGACGGTGTTGAAGATCATGCCCTTCTCGGCCATGAACTTCTTGGCGTCCTCATTGAGCGCGTACAGGTCCTTGCGTACATCGACGCCGGCCTGATCGAACTCGACGATCAGCAGTTCCTGCATGTCGCGCGGCAGTTTGCCGAACGCGCGCGGATTGATCAGCGTGTACCAGCCGTCCCAGAGATGCGACGTCACGGACATGTATTTCTGCACTTCGTACAGGCGCGTG
>CAIUPC010000089.1 GCA_903900905.1 uncultured Acetobacteraceae bacterium | reverse complement strand
GGACAAAGGTATTTTCTCCCCGTCATGGCCTGGCTTGTCCGGGCCAACCCCGCCCGCACCGTGCCGCGATAGGTGGCCCGGACAAGCCGGGCCATGACGATATAGAGTACGACAGACGAAAATCGTTTCCGCGAACTGTGAATCCGGTAGGGACAAGCCGGGCCATGACTTTGAGAGCATGAGTCAACAGCAACGGCGCCTGGTATCAATCGAACATCAGCACCGTACGCGCGACCTCCCCGGCCTTCATCGCCCGGAACGCCTCATTGATATCGCCCAACCGCCCGCGGCGGCTGATCATGGCATCCAGATCAAGCCGGCCCTGACGATAAAACTCCAGATAATTCGGGATATCGACCCGGAACTGGTTCGATCCCATGCGGGAGGTCTGCACCTTGCATTCCGGGCGGATCGCCATCCAGGGGAACTCAATCGTCGCATCCGCCGGCAGCACGCCGACGATGGTGGCCGTGCCGCGCACCGCGAGGCTTTCGATCGCCTGGCGGCACAGAATGCTGAGGCCCACAGCCTCGAACGCATGATCGACGCCGAGCTTACGGGTCAGGCCGCGCACCGCGGCGACGGGGTCTTCGTTGCGGCTGTTCACGGTATGGGTGGCGCCGGCCTGCTTCGCCATCTCCAGCTTGGAATCGAACTGATCGACGGCGATGATCTGCCGGGCGCCGCCAATCCGCGCGCCCTGGATGATGGACAGTCCGACGCCGCCGCAACCGAACACGGCCACGGTCTGGCCGGCCTGCATGCCGGATGTACGCAAAGCGGCGCCGACCCCGGTCAACACGCCGCAGCCGACGAGGGCGGCACGGTCGAGGGGCAGGTCGTCGTCAATCTTTACCAACGAGTTTTCGTGCAGCAGCATCTTCTCGGCATAGCTGCCGATACTGGCGAACTGGCGCACCAGGCCGCCGTTTTGCGACAGGCGCGGGGTCGCGGCCTCGGAGCGGGTGACGACGCCGCCGGTGCAGACATTCGGGTGTCCGCTGAGGCATTGCGGGCAGGTGCCGCAGAATCCGGACAGGCAAGCGACGACATGATCGCCGGGGCGCAGCGTGGTGACATCCGCGCCCACGGCCTCCACGATGCCGGCGCCTTCATGGCCCAGCACGAAGGGCTTGTCGGTCGGATAGCGGCCGAGCCCGTCAACGATATGCAGATCGCTGTGGCAGACGCCGGTGGCGGCAGTGCGGACCAGAACCTCCCGGCCCCAGGGCTTGTCGATATCGACTTCTTCGATGGTGAGTGGCTTGTGGACCTCACGGAACACGGCGGCGCTCATGTGCATGGCATTTCCCTCCTGGCTATTGCCGGGACGCTAGCGCGGGTCGGCCCGGTTCGCCAACCGGCTGGATTTGTTCCTTGTGTTGTGGCAACACTATGGCTTCGCTTCAGGGAGGATCAAAATGGGACGCCGTTACGACAATATTCTCGGAACCGTCGGCAATACGCCGGTCGTCCGGATCAACCGCCTGGCGCCGGCGCATGTAAACCTGTTCGTCAAGATCGAGGCGTTCAATCCGCTGGGTTCGGTCAAGGACCGTTTGGCCCTGGGCGTGATTGAAGCGGCTGAGAAATCGGGCGAGTTGAAGCCCGGCATGACCGTGGTCGAGGCCACCAGCGGCAATACCGGCATTGGCCTGGCGATGGTCTGCGCCCAGAAGGGCTACCCGCTGGTGATCGTCATGGCGGAAACCTTCAGCGTTGAGCGCCGCCGCCTGATGCGCTTCCTTGGCGCCAAGGTGGTGCTGACGCCGGCCGCCGAACGCGGCATGGGCATGGTCAATAAAGCCAAGGAACTCGCGGCCACGCATGGCTGGTTCCTGACCCGGCAGTTTGAGAATGACGCCAATCCGGATGTGCATTCGCGCACCACGGCGCGCGAGATCATCGATGACTTCGCTGATACGCATCTGGATTACTGGGTGACCGGTTACGGCACCGGCGGCACGCTGCGGGGGGTTTCTCGGGTTCTGGCCAAGGAATTGCCGAATACCAAAATCGTCGCCTGCGAGCCCGCGGACGCCGCGATCGTCAGCAGCGGCACGGCGCAGCAGCGCAATGCCGATGGCACACCGTCCGTTGCGCATCCGGCGTTCAAGCCGCATCCGATGCAAGGCTGGACCCCGGATTTTATCCCCAAAATTCTGGGCGATGCGATGGATTCCGGTGTGGTCAGCGAAATGCTGCTCATTCCAGGGCCGGATGCGATCCGCTGCAGCATGGAATTGGCGCAAAAAGAGGGGATCTTCGTCGGCATCACCTCCGGCGCCACTTTCGCGGGTGCGTTGCAGGTCGCGGCCAAGGCCCCGGCGGGTTCCAACATCCTCTGCATGCTGCCGGATACCGGCGAACGCTACCTCAGCACCCCGCTGTTCGCGTCTATCGGCGCGGATATGAACGAGGCGGAACTGGAAGTGTCGCTGTCCTCCCCCAGCGGGCAGTTCAAGCCGGCCTGATGCGGACGGGGTGAGGGGCGGTTGCCTCTCACCCCCCTTGTCCCTCTGGTCCGGCGTCCGCGCCCCTCGTATGATGCGGTCACCGCCAATGGGCACCGCAGAGGAAGCCGGATGTACGACCTGAACGAACTCAAGGACAAAATCGCCGTTATTGGCGTTGGCAACACCAAATACGGCAATTTCCCGCATATCGACGATTACGGCCTGGCGGCGCATGCCTTCCGCAATGCGGTGCAGGACTGCGGCATTGATAAAAATAAAATCGACGGCATGCTGGTTTCCCGCATTCCCTATTATGCGCGGATGGGGGAGGTGCTGGGCATCAACCCGAAATGGACCATCACGCTGCCCGGCCATGGCCGCATGTCCGGCATGGGCATTATCGAGGCAGCGACCGCCATCGCCGCGGGTCATTGCGACTATGTCGCTTTGATGTATGCCAATATCGGCCGCTCCCGGCGGGTGAATTATGGCGGGGATGAGAATCCGGGGACCTGGGATCCCTGGGGCTTCACCTCCCCCGGCGCCGCGCATGCGATGGCCTTTCGCCGGCATATGGAGATGTTCGGTACCACGACCCGCCAACTCGCGGAGGTGTCGGTCGCCATTCGCTACCATGCCTCGTTGAACCCAGATGCGGTGATGCGCAACCCGATCACGATCGAGGATCATGAATCCGCCCGCTTCATCACCGCCCCGCTGCGGCTGCTGGATTATTGCCTGATCAATGACGGCGCGGTGTGCCTGATCCTGACCTCGAAAGAGCGGGCGAAGGACTTCAAGAAGCCGCCGGTGCTGATTTCCGGCTTTGGCGCGCAGGACACCTATAGCCCGTCCTCGATCGCCAATTTCGATATGAATTTCTGGTATGACGCGGTCCGCGCGACCGGCAAGCAGGCCTATGAGATGGCCGGCGTCAGCCATGGCGATATCGACGGGTTGATGTGTTACGACAACTTCTCCCCCACCGTGCTGTTCAGCCTGGAAGGGCTCGGTTTCTGTGAGCAGGGCGAGTCCGGCGCTTTCGTGGAAAACGGCGCGCTGACGCTGGGCGGGCGGTTGCCGGTGAATACGGATGGCGGGCATCTGTCCAATTCGTACATGCAAGGCTGGGCGCTGAATGTCGAAGCGGTGCGCCAGTTGCGCGGCGAATGCGGGGATCGCCAGATTCCCAACTGTGAGGTCGTGCAATACGTGCAATCCACGCCTTGCACCCGTTCCATCATCTATACGCGCGGCTGAGGGGAGACCGAGACCATGAGCTACAACAAACCGCTGCCGCGCCTGGACACCGACAACAAGCCGTTCTGGGCCGCGACCAAAGACGGCAAATTCATGCTGCAATTCTGCAAGGCGTGCGGCGATACCCGCTTCCCGCCGGGGCCGATCTGCCCGAAATGCCTGAGCTCGGAGCAGGATTGGAAAGAGGCGACCGGCGAAGGGACGCTGGAATCCTGGGTGGATTTCCATCGCGCGTATTGGGACGGGTTCAAGGACGAGCTGCCGTATCGGGTGTGCCTGGTGCGGCTGGCGGAGGGGCCGGTCGTCGTCAGCAGCCTGGTTGATAAGACCGATAATCTGCGCATGGGCGCGCCGGTGAAGGTGGTCTTCGATAAGGTGACGGAAGAGGTGACGTTGCCGCGGTTTACGCTGGTTTAGGATTGGCTGGCGTTCTCAAAGACTCTCGCCTTGCGGGAGGGGGTGATCGGTCCGGGTTTGTGCGGTTCCCCCCCTCCCGCAAGGGGAGGGGGAGAGTTTACGGGCCAGTACGACGAATAAAAACACGGGAGGGGACCAAAAACATGCGATCCTGGCTGAAACTGGCCACTGCCGCGGCGATACTGGGTCTCTCTCAGGCTCAGGCCGCCGACAAAACGTTGCGTGTTGTTGCGCACGCCGACCTGAAGGTGCTCGATACGACGGCGAATACGACTTATATTACGAACCGATATGGTTACCTCGTCTACGACAATCTGTTTGGCCTGGACAGCAAACTGGTCCCGCAGCCGCAGATGGTCGAAAGCTGGACGGTCAGCGATGACCGCCTGACCTGGACCTTTACCCTGCGTCCCGGCCAGACCTTCCATGATGGCGCGCCGGTCACGGGGGCGGACTGCATCGCCTCGTTGAAGCGCTGGATGGCGCGTGATGCGATGGGGCAGATTTTGGGCGCGCGGGTGGCTGCGTTCGAATCCGTCAGCGCCTCGACCTTCAAAATGGTGCTGACCGAGCCGTACGCGCTGGTGCTCGAAACCTTCGGCCGCTGGGGCGTGCCGCCCTTCATGATGCCGGAGAAAGTCGCCAGCCAGCCGATGAATGAGCAGGTGACGTCCTCCATCGGCTCCGGCCCGTTCATCATGAAGCGCGATGAATGGCGGCCGGGCAGCAAGGTCGTCTATGTCCGCAACCCCGCCTATGTGCCGCGCAAGGAAGCCCCTGATTACATGTCCGGCGGCAAGGTGGCGAAGCTGGATCGGGTGGAGTGGCACTATATCACCGACGCCAACACCGCACTGAGCGCGTTGATGACCGGGGAGATGGATTATTACGAGCTGCCGCCGCTCGATTTCGTGGCGCTGATGAAAGATAATCCCGAACTGGTGGTGCGGGTGATCGACAAATTGGGGGTGCAACAATTCATGCGCCCCAATAGCCTGCATCCGCCGTTCGACAATTTCAAAGCCCGGCAGGCGCTGCTCTATCTCGCCAGCCAGGAAGAATACAACCAGGCCACCGTCGGCAATCCCGACCTGTATATGAAATTCTGCGGCGCGCTGTTCATGTGCGGATCGGACAACGATACCGATGCGGGTTCGGTCAAAGCCCCCGACCTGGCCAAGGCCAAAGCCTTGCTCGCCGAAGCGGGTTATAAGGGGGAGAAGATCGTGGTCCTGCAGCCCACCGATCGGGCGCCGTATAACGCGGTGACGATGGTGGCGGTCGAAAAGCTGCGTGCCATCGGCGTCAATGTCGATCTGCAACCCTCGGACTGGAGCACGATTTCCATCCGCCGCGCCCGCAAGGACCCG
>CAIUPC010000088.1 GCA_903900905.1 uncultured Acetobacteraceae bacterium | reverse complement strand
GTCGCCGTCACCACCCCCTCGGGCGATGTCGTCACCCAGGCCACCAACGTCAACACCGCCAACACCCTCGCCTCCGGCGGCACCGCCAATGCGATCGAGGGCGTGTATGTCCCGGCCTCCTTCACCACCCATGTTTATAACGACGTCAACAAAGACAACACGCAGGGCACGGGGGAAGGCAACCTGGCCGGTGTCACCGTAACACTGCTCACCGGCGCGGGCGCCGCCACCGGCCAAACCGCCGTCACCGACGCCAACGGCAACGTGACCTTCGCGGGTCTGGCGCCCGGCTCCTATCAGGTCGCCGTTACCACGCCGGCCGGCGACACCGTCACCCAACACACCAATGTCGCGACACCCACCACGCTCGCATCCGGCGGCACCGCCAACGCGATCGAGGGCCTCTACATTGCCACCCCGCCATCCCTGAAGATCGTCAAGACCGAGGACGTGACCACCGTCGATACAGTCGGCCAGGTCATTCACTACACGATCACCGTCCAGGATACCGGCGCAAGCAGCCTGACGGGCGTGAAGATGTCGGATCCGAATGGGTCGCACCTCACTTTCGTCAGCTCCAGCGACACCAACCACAATAACGCGCTCGACGTTGGTGAGACCTGGACCTGGACGGCCGATCATACTGTCACCCAGGCAGATATCGATGCGGGCACGTTGACATCGCAGGCGGCTTGCAACACCAGCAGCACCTCCTGCGGCTCGTCCTACAGCACGAGCGGCACGAGCCTGAGCGGCATTTTGAGCAACCTGGGAAGCCTGCTGACCAATTTGCTCAGCGGTTCCTGCGGGACCGGCACGGGTTCGACGTCCGGCAGCAGCGGCGGGTCGTCGGGCAGCGGCTCAACGGGTGGCAGCTCGACCGGCACGACAACGGGGAACATTGTCAACACGGCAACCGTCACCACCGACCAGCTTGGCCCGCAAAGCGCCACCGTCAAGGCCTCGGCCTTGAAAGAGGCCCTGGTGCACTTCACCAAGACCGAAGACGTGTCGGTCGTGGACCATGCCGGGCAGGTCATCCACTACACGATCAAGGCGCAAAACACCGGCAACGCGACCCTGACGGGCGTGAAACTGAGCGATCCGAATGGCCAGAACCTGACCTTCGTCGCCTCCAGCGACACCAACAACAATGGGAAGCTTGACGTCGGTGAGACCTGGACCTGGACCGCGATCCACACCGTGACCCAGGCCGAGATCAATGCGGGTTCGCATTACACCAGCGGCTGCACCGGCACGTCGAACGACTGGGAAGACGATGACTGCGACGGTGTGACGCAGTCGGCTTCGGGCAACTGCACGACCAACAATACCAGCAGCAGCTATGGTTCCTGCGGCTTCACGGCCAGCTACTGCGGTTCGTACTCGGGTAACACCGGTTGCGGCGGGTCCTCTGGCGGCTCCTCTGGCGGCTCCTCTGGCGGTTCGTCCGGCTACGACCCGACCACGGGCGCAATCGTCAACACCGCCACGCTCACCACCAACGAAACCGCCGCGGTCAGCGCCTCCGTCACCGCGCTGGTGAAAGAGACCAGTTCGCTCAAGATCCTCAAAACCGAGGACCTCCACTCCGTCACCAAGGCCGGTCAGGTCATCCACTACACCATCACGGTGCAGAACACCGGCAACTCCGATCTGACGGGCGTGAAAATGTCCGATCCGAACGGCCAGAACCTGACCTTCGTCAGCAGCAGCGACACCAACCACAACAACATCCTGAATGTCGGTGAGACCTGGACCTGGACCGCGACCCACACCGTCACCGCGGCCGAACTGTCGAGCGGCAAGACCGTCGATGACAGCAGCTTCCGGACGGCGCATTCCAGCGAAATCTGGGGCGATGGCAACGATAGCGGCAGTTCCTGCTCGGCGGAAGCTGACGACCAGAACAGCGGCTGCGGTGACGACAAGACCAGCAACAGCTGCGGTGGTTCCGGCACCGGCTACATCGTCAATACCGCGACCGTCACCACCGACCAGACCCAGGCAGCCAGCTCCAGCGTGTCCGCGGTCATCGTCAAGGCGCCCACGGGTTGCCTGGAAACCGACTTCGGCAATGCCAAAGAGGTCGAGTTCTGCTTCAAGCCGGGCGACACCTGCTCCTCGCATGTGATCAGCGCGGGCCTCGGCAGCTGCTCGGGTCATCAGTCGTCCAACACGTGCTTCATCCAGGTCACCAACAAGGCCGGTGACTACGACTCGAAGGCGACGATCTTCTACAAGGGCAGCGTCAGCAGCGGCGACTGCTTCTACGCTGATGCCACCGTCAACCTGAACAGCACCTCCGGCCTCTCCGGTCTGAGCTGCTTCAACTCGACCGCTGGCCAGCTCTACGTCCATATCTTCAAGGACCTGGCCACCTTCAACGCCCATGGCGCCGCGATGCAGGAATGCACCTACGACGTCTCCGGCGGCCACGGCGGCAACTACCTCAACGACCAGATCGGCAGCCTCTGCGTGGTTGGCTATCAGGGTCAGACGGGTCACGGCGGCTACTGCTCGTAAGAGCCGTCAGCCTCCACCAAACGAAAACCCCGCCCGGAGCAATGCTCCGGGCGGGGTTTCTCGTTTCAGACAGCGATGCGATCAATCAGGCCGGCGTTAGACCATGATCGTTTGAGGTTGGATCAACGTACGTGTTCGATCATGGTCTAGCTCTCTGTTTTGTCGCGTGATTCACGTTTTCGGGTGATTCCACTTCAAACGATCACGCTCTGAAGCCATCGCCCGCTCCGCCACCCAGGCCGTCGCCCGGATCGACGACCAGACCGGGATCCCCAGCTGATCCCGCAATTCCGGCACCACATTCAAAGTCGGCAATTGGGAGCACGCGATGAACAACGCGTTGCTGCCGGCAGTGACCGTGGCCAGAGCCTTCTCCCGCACCTGATCTTCGGTGATCTCCCCCAAGGCCGCGACGGTTTCGCACAGGAAGCTATTCAGCACTTCCACCCGCACCCCGGCGTGATCGAGGTAGGATCGCAGCCCGTCGTTCACCGGCACCAGATAGGGCGTCACGACCGCGGTTTCCGTCACGCCCTCATGCTGAAGCACCGCTTCCATCGCGCCCGCCGTGCTGACGACGGTCGCGCCAGTGCGCTGACGCAGCGCCTCCACCATCAGCGCATTGCCGTCCGGCCCGCCGAGGAAGCCCGCGGCGGTGCAGCCATAAACAACCAGGTCCGGCTTCTGATCGATGAACGGCTCCACCGCTTCCAGCGTGCTTTGGCGGTAGGCGGGCAGGTCCTCCAACGTCAGGGTGCGGGCCGGGCGCTTCACCCGGGCCACCAGGAACGGCGCCATATCCGGGCAGAGCGCGTTCATCTCGGCTTCCATGGTCGTGTTGTTGGCGGGCACGACCAGCAGGGCTTTGCATTTCACGGCCAATTCCTCCCTTTGGACTACGCGCGCACCAGTTGCCCCGGCCGCGCGCCCGTTTCCGCCCCGTCCTCGAATATCGGCTGGCCGGCGACGAGGGTGGCGGTGTAGCCATCCACGCGTTGCACCAGTCGCTTGCCACCCGCCGGCAGGTCGTGGCGCAGTTCCGGGTGGTGCAGCCGCAGCCGATCATGGTCGATGACGTTGATATCGGCTTTGCGCCCGACTTCGAGGCGGCCGCGATCCTTGAAACCGAAGAAATCGGCGGTTTCGCTGGTCAGTCGCTTGACCACGAATTCCAGGTCCAGCTTCGGGCCACGGTGACGGTCGCGGGCCCAATGCGTCAGCATGTAGCTCGGCAGGCTGGAGTCACAGATCTGGCCGCAATGCGCGCCACCATCGCCGAGGCCCAGGATCGTCGCGGAATCGGTGATCATTTCCCTCACCACCCCATGATCGCCGAACACGTAGTTGGTGACGGGGTAATAGAGCATCCGGTCGCCATTCTCCCCGGTGAGGTAATCGTAACAGAACTCTTCCGGCGTCAGGTTGGTCCGGGCGGCCATGGCTTCGATGCTGCGGCTCTGATCCGGTTCGTAATCCGGCGGATCGCCCAGCACATATTGCCGATCAAACCGGGTTGCGATGGGTTGCTGCAGGGGCGGCAGGATGGAGAGCAGCCGTTCCGAGGACGGTTGCGCCAGAATCTCCGCCCGCACAGCGGGATCGCGCAACCGGGCCAGGCGTTCGGCGACCGGCAGCCCGGACAGAGCGGCGAAGGCGGGACGGGCGGCGAAGGGGCTCAAGGAGGTCGTCAGGCCAAGGATGATCCCAACCGGCCGGCCGGCCACCTGCGCGGTGACATTGGCACCGTTCGCACGCGCCGTGCGCACGCCCGTCATCAGCCGGCGCCAGCGCTCCGGATCATAGGACCGGTCCGTCAGCAGGAACCAGAACGGGCGGCCGGATTCCTTGGTCAGGCGGGTGATCCACTCGAACTCCGCCTTCTCGTCGTCGAAGTCGCTGAGCATGCCAAAAGCGCCACGGCCAGCGCGGCCCATGGCGGAGGCGATCCCGAACAATTCCCGCTCTTCCGCGTTCCGGCCCGGCACCAGCTCACCCTTGGTGGTCTTGTGCTGCTCGGTGCGGGAGGTGGTGAAGCCGAACGCCCCGGCCCGCAGCGCTTCTTCGGTCAGGCGTGCCATTTCGGCGATATCGTCCGGGGTCGCGGCCTCACGGCGGACCGCGCGGTCGCCCATGACAAAGACCCGCAGCGGATGGTGCGGCACCTGGGCGGCGATATCGATGGTGCGCGGCAGGCGGGCCAGCGTGTCGAGGTACTGGGGAAAGCTCTCCCAGTCCCATTTCAGCCCTTCGGCCAAAGCGATGCCGGGGATGTCTTCGACACCCTCCATCAGGTCGATCAGGCAGTCGTGATCCTTGCTGCGGACGGGTGCGAATCCAACGCCGCAATTGCCCATCAGCAGGGTGGTGGCGCCATGCCAGGACGACGGCGCGAGCACCGGATCCCAGGTCGCCTGGCCATCATAATGGGTATGGATGTCTACCCAGCCCGGCGTGACCAGCTGGCCATCGGCGTCGATCTCCCGCTTGCCGGGGCCGGCCTTACCGCCGACTTGTGCGATTCGGCCGGCATCGATGGCGAGATCGCCGGTAAAACGCGCTTTGCCGGTGCCATCGACGATGGTGCCGCCACGGATAACGAGGTCATGCATGCTGTGTTCACCCTGGAGGTCAGGAAAGTCGCAGAATTCACCCGCTTGCAGCCCGATGCAAGTGCGGCGGCCCGATTTCCCAGGATAATCGGGAGGCGCCTATTGGCCCGCCATTGCCGCAGCGGCGTGCCTCAATCGTCATCCCCGGGCTTGTCCCGGGGACCAGGGTTTCCGCCATTGCCGCAGTGGTCCCCGGGACGAGCCCGGGGATGACGTTTTGGGGGGCAGGGCCACCTTCACCCGATCACCCTGGGCCGCTGCCCGGTTTCCCCATACCTGCCCAGCGCAAAAATATGAGAACGGGTCTCCCGACTCGGGGTTGTATTTGTGCTAGACGCCACTGTTATGCCCATGGACGCGACTTCCCCCCCCGATCTCTCCCTGACCGACTCTGTCATCAGGCGCCAATTCGATTCCACGACGCTGGATCGTGGCCGCATGTACGAACAACGCGGCCGGGTGCAGAACCTGCATATCGAGCCCGATGGTAGTATGATTGCCGCAACGACCGTGGGGTCCATGCCAGACCCCTACGTGCAGCAGATCACGCTGAAGCGGGTCCCCTTCGGGCCGCTGATGATCACGGGCCGCTGCAGCTGCCCGGTTGGCCGGGGCTGTAAGCACCTGGCGGCCGTGCTGCTCGCCGCCCACCGGCAAAGATCCGGGCGATCCAGCCAGTTCATGGCGGACGCCAGCAGCGCGGCCGCCAGCAAACCGCCCCCGCCCCCCTTGGGCGTGCCCAAGCGGCGCGGTCGGCCGCGGTTGAATCCTCTGCCGGTGACGGTGTCCGCCCGGGGGGCCGATGGGGGGCACGATGGGGCACCGGCTGGCACGGCAATGCCCAATGCCATCAACGCCTGGCTCACCTCGCTCGACGGCGCGGAGGATGACGAGTCGGAGGACTATCCAGCCTCCGTCCGCAACCGCATCTTCTATGTTCTGGACCAACTACCGACCAAAGTCGGCGTGCCGGAGCTGCGCATCCAGACGATGAACGTGCTGCTGCGGACCAACAACCTGCCCGGCGCCTTCAAGCCCTACGCCCCGGCGAACGTGACCAATCAGGCGCGGTTCGTCCGCCCCTCCGACCGGGGCCTGTTGACCTGGCTGCTGCGGCGCCAGCGGCATCAGACCGTCGTTGCGGGTGAGGAAGATACGCTGGAGGTGCTGCGGCGCATGATCGCCACCGGCCGGGCGGTCTGGGGTGAGGTCACCGGCCCCCGCATCAGCGAGGGCGCGTCCCGCGGCGGCACGCTCGGCTGGCAAATGACCGGGGATGGGCATCAGAGCCCCGTCATCACCGTGCCTGACGGGCTGCTGGCCGTGCGCCTCCCCGCGCCGTGGTATGTCGATCCGGTGCGCGGCACCATGGGGCCCATTAATCTGGGCATGGCCGCCGCGGTGGCCGGCAAGATCCTGGCCGCCCCGCCCATTCCGGCCGAACTCACCGCCCGCGTCGGGGCGGAGGTCGCGCGCCGCCTGCCCGGCTTCAAAGCCTCCATGCCGAGCGAAGTCCCGGCGCCGAAAGTCGTGAAATCGCCGATGGTGCCGCATCTGCGGCTGCTGACCGGCACCCTCCCCGCCGATCCCTTCCACGGCCGCGGCATCGCCCGCCGGGTCGGCAATGGGCTGTTCGAAGTGCCGCTGGCACGCCTGACCTTCGGCTACGGCATCCTGCGCCTGGCCTATTCCGATCAGCGCCACCCGAAGGTGATCACGCATGACGGCCAGCTCTATGAGCCCAAGCGCGACATCCAACGCGAGGGGGAGACGGTCGAAAGACTCAAAGCCCTCGGTTTCCAGCGCGTCGCGGTTCTGACGCCAAGCCCTTACCGCCACGCGCATACCGACGACCTGGTCCTGTCGGAGCAGGACAGCGACTGGCTGGAAATGCTGACCGAAACCGTGCCCGCGCTGCGCGCCGCCGGTTGGGCGGTGTCGATCGACGACAGCTTCCCCTACCAGATCCTGACCTCCGACAGCGTCATCGACGGGGAGTTGATCGAAGGCTCGGGGATCGACTGGCTCGAACTGAACCTCGGCGTGATGGTGAACGGGGAGCGGGTGGACCTGGTTCCCGCCCTCATCCGCCTCATCAACCGGCCGGAGCTGCTGGCCCGGCTGGAAGGCGATGACAATGAGGCGTTTGTCATCCCCCTCCCCGGCGGCCGCCTGTTGTCCCTGCCGATTGGCCGGATCCGGCCCACGCTACAGGCCCTGATGGAGCTGTCCGCCAGCGGCGGCATCGATGTCGAAGCCGAAAAGATCGGCTTTTCCCGCCTGGAAGCCGCCGAACTCACCGCCCTGGAAGAGCGCACCGGGCTGGTGCTGAAAGGCGGCGAAACGCTGCGGGCGCTGGGCCAGCAATTGCGCGATTCCGGTGGCGCCATTCCCGCCGCGCTGGTGCCGAAAACCTTCAAGGGCACGTTGCGCCCCTACCAGGCCCAGGGCGTGAACTGGCTGCAGTTCCTGGCCAAAGCGGGTCTGGGCGGCGTGCTGGCCGACGACATGGGGCTCGGCAAGACCGTGCAAACCCTGGCGCATCTGCTGATTGAGCAGAAAGCCGGGCGCCTGACCAAGCCGGCTTTGATCGTTTGCCCCACCAGCCTCATCCCCAACTGGACGCTGGAGGCGGAGAAATTTGCCCCCGGATTGAAGGTGCTGGTGTTGCATGGCGCCGAACGCAAGCGGCTGTTCCATCTGATCCCGAAACACGATCTGGTGCTGACCACCTATCCGCTGCTGGCGCGCGACCACGACGTCCTGACGGCGCAGGACTGGCACGTCGTCATCCTCGACGAAGCCCAGACCATCAAGAACCCGCAGGCCGAAACCACCCGCCAGGCGCTGCGGCTCAAAGCCAATCAGCGCCTGTGCCTGTCCGGCACGCCGCTGCAGAACCATCTGGGGGAGCTGTGGTCGCTGTTCGACTTCCTGGCGCCGGGGTTCCTCGGTTCCCAACGCAGCTTCAAGGGCCGCTACCGCACCCCGATCGAGAAGCATGGCGATGAAGAACGCCAGGGCCTGCTGACCAAGCGGGTGAAACCGTTCCTCCTGCGCCGCACCAAGGATGAGGTCGCGACCGACCTGCCGCCGAAGACCGAAATCAACGAAGTGGTGGAAATGGAATCCGCCCAGCGCGGCATTTATGACGGCATCCGCCTGTCGATGCATGCAAGGGTGAAGGCCGCCATCGCCGAGAAGGGCATGGCCCGCTCGGGGATCATCATCCTCGACGCGCTGCTCAAGCTGCGCCAGGCCTGCTGCGATCCGCGCCTGATCAAGCTGAAAGCCGTCGAACGCGCCAAGGCCGGATCCGCCAAGCTGGACCGGTTGATGGAGATGCTGACGGTCATGCTCGCCGAAGGGCGGCGGGTGCTGGTGTTCTCCCAGTTCACCGAAATGCTGTCGCTGATCGAGGAGCGGTTCAAGGAAGACGGGCTGAAATACGTCATCCTGACCGGGGATACGAAAGACCGCGGCGCCCCGGTGCGCAAGTTCCAGAAGGGCGATGTGCCGCTGTTCCTGATCAGCCTGAAGGCCGGCGGCGTCGGGCTGAACCTGACCGCGGCCGATACGGTCATCCATTACGACCCCTGGTGGAACCCGGCGGTCGAAGATCAGGCAACCGACCGCGCCCATCGTATCGGCCAGGAGAAGAAGGTGTTCGTACACCGCCTCGTCACTTTGGGCACCATCGAAGAGAAGATGGAGGCCCTGAAAGCGAAAAAGCGCGGCCTCGTCGCCAGCGTGCTGGATGCGGAAAAGGGTGGCGCGCTGAAGATGACCGAGGCTGATGTCGACGCTTTGTTTGGCGGGTAGGGCAACCTGAATTGTTGACTCTCCCCCTCCCCTTGCGGGAGGGGGCCGGGGGGAGGGGTATTTCCCCCGAAACTGTGCCTTTTCACCCCTCCCCCCCTCCCTCAAGGGACCCATGGGTCAACATCACGGGCCCCTGATATCAGAGGCCGTCCGTACAAGACTGGGCACCAGCCCAGGTCGCGATTAGTCTCCCCCCACAAAATGGAGGAAACGATCATGGACTGGCTCAAGCTGGTAGCCGACCTGGAGCGGCTGTTGAAACTTCGGACGCCCCCGTTCGGGATGAAGCTGTTCGAAGATGCCGCGGAGATGGAAGCCATTCCCCGCATCCGCCGCCCGAAGGCCATCCATGCCTTCGACCAGATCGTCGGGCAGGCCGCGCGCCTGGGTTGGACGGTCGGCGTCACCGCCGATGACCTCGTCGGCGCGCAGTGCCGCGCCGTTATCGGCCTCGGCAACGCCAAGGACGAAACCTGGCAATCCGGCGAGCGGATGGTCGGCGTCTGGTATTCGACCCCCGAAGACGCCAGCGCGCATCAGGCTGCGATGAACTGCGTCGAGGATGGCAAATACGCGGCCATCGCGCTGTCCCCCCTCGCCTCCGGTCGCCTGAACCCGCCGGACATCGCGCTGTTCTACGCCACCCCCGGGGCGATGATGTATTTCATCAACGGCCTGCAATGGGCCGGCTACAAGCGCTTCGATTGGAGCGTGGTGGGTGAGTCAGCCTGCGCCGACTCCTGGGGCCGGGCGCTGAAGACGCGCGAAGCCAGCCTGTCGATCCCCTGCTTCGCCGAACGCCGCTATGGCGGAGTGTTGGACGACGAAATGCTGATGGCGCTGCCGCCGGAGCAACTCGCCCACGCGATCAAGGGCATGGAGGCACTGTCGAAAAACGGCCTGCGCTACCCCTTCCCGCAATACGGCATCCAGCAGGACGTCCGCGCCGGCATGGGCGTCAGCTACGCCGATCGGAAACCCCAGGCGTAAGACCAGCCGCCGTTGAAGTTGACTCTCCCCCTCCCCTTGCGGGAGGGGGCCGGGGGGAGGGGTGAAACGGCACGGTCAGCGGGGAAACGACCCCTTCGCCCAACCCCCTCCGGCAAGGGGAGGGGGAGTAACCCGCATTTCAGCCCCTCGGCCGCAGCCTACCGGGCAAAATAATCGAAACCAGCGCCAGCCCGGCAATCAAAGCCCCGAGCCCCGCGTCCGCGCTGAAACCACCCCATTCCATCGCCTTCCCGCCCAACACCGACCCGGCGGAAATACCCAGAAACAGGGCGCTGTTATTCAAAGCGAGCAGCAGCACCCGCCGCCCCGGGAAGCCCCGCACCAGCCCCGCCTGCTGCGCCGGGAAGAACAATTGCGCGAACACCGACAGCACCAGCAGCAGCATATCAGCCGCGAGTCCGGTCCCGACGCCAATCCCGAACAACGCCAGACACGCCGCCAGCCCAGACAGGCTGATCGTCTGCGTCAGACGCACCCCAAACCGGTCCGCGATCCGCCCGCCGATTAGGGTCCCAACCAGCGCGCCAGCCCCATAGAAGCTGATGGCGCGGGCGATCAGCGGCGGTGACAGCCCCTCCCCAGTCAGCCAAACGCCCAGGTATGTGTAAGCGCCATACAGCGCCGTCGCCCAAAGCACCGTCGGCAGCAGCCCGATCGCCGCCGCGCCCCAATCGAGTGCTGGTAGCGCCGCCGCGGTGGCGCCACCGCGGCGCGCGTCATCCGGCCAAACCAATCGATTGGCGGCGATCAGCCCGAGGCTGGCCAGAGCCAGCACCAGGAACGGCGCCCGCCAGCCCCAATGGGCAGCCAGCAAGGTTCCCGCCGGAGCGCCCAGGGACAAAGCCAGCAACAGGCCGGACACCGCGATGGACATCCAGGTGGCGCGGCTTGCCTCTGGCGCCGCCTCCCCCACGCCCGCATAAATCAGCGGCGCGATCCCCGCTGCCGTGGCCCCGGCGGCGATGCGGGTGGCGAGCAGCAGCCCGAAGCCCGGCGCCAGCCCGGTCAACAGATTCGCCAATGCAAAACCCAACAGGCCACCCAGCAGCATCCGCCGCCGCCCGAAACGGTCAGCCAAATGACCGATCACTGGGGCGCACAGCAGATAAGTCACGGAAAACGCGGTGACGCTGATCCCCGCTTGCGCGGCACTCAACCCGTATTCCGCTGCAATCGCCGGCAGCAGCGGGGAGACGACGAACAGGTCCGTCCCGACCACGAACTGGGTCAGCCAGCCGCAGGCAAGCCGCCAGCGCGGGCTCGCCCCGCCGCCGATGGTCGTCATGAGACCTTGGTCAATACCGTCCCGATTTGCATACGGGTAAACGGCTTGGCGATATAGTCATCCATGCCGGCGCTCAGGCACCGGTCCCGGAACTGCAAATCGGCTGTGGCCGTGAGGGCGACGATCGGGGTGCGGATCCCGCCCGCTTGTTCCGTCTGCCGGATGCGCGACGTCGCCTCAAACCCATCCATGACGGGCATCTGGCAATCCATGAAAATGACGTCGAACGGCCGGCGGGCATGGGCTTCCACGGCCTCGACGCCATTGCTGGCGGTTTCGACCGTCCAGCCGAAGGATTCGAGGATACCGACCGCGACCTTCACGTTGATCGGGTTATCCTCCACGACCAAAGCGTGATGCGACCCGGACCACTCGTCCCCTGCCTCTGTGCTTTTGGCGACCGGCGGGACCGCCGTATCGCGCTGATGGATGGCGGCGACCATTTCCCCGACATCAACCGGCTTGTTCAGCGTTCTGACGCCGGCCGGCAGCGCCGGCGGGGTCTGACCGGGTTGTATGACCAACAGAAAACAGGCCGAGGCATAATCCGGCATCGCACGGATCGCCGCGATCATCTCCGGCCACCGGGATGTCGGCGCACACATTTCGGCCAGCACAACCCCGAAGGCATCGCCGCCCTCCGCGGCCGACCGGGCGACGGTGATGGCATCATCGATGGTCGCGACCGCGGTCACCCGCATGCCCTCCCGCAGCAACTGCGCCTGGAGGAAGGCGCGGCTATTGGCCTCGCAATCCAGCAGCAGCACGTGATACCGCCGGCTGACGCCGGACCCGCCATGCAGACGCTGCACACTATCTGATTGCAGCCCCAGGCGGGCGGTGAACCAGAATGTCGAGCCCTGCTCCGGCGCGCTTTCAACGCCGATGCTGCCGCCCATCAGGCCGCACAATTCGGAACAGATGCTCAATCCCAGACCGCTGCCGGAGAACCGGCGCGTGTCGCTGCCATCCGCCTGGGAGAAGGCGTCGAAAATGATCGCCTGATCCGCGGTGGAGATGCCGACACCGGTATCGCGCACCGCGAAATGAACCAGCGCGGATTCGGCATTGGCCTCCCGCAACGTCACGGAGATGGCGATATCGCCGCGGTCGGTGAACTTGATCGCGTTGCTGACGAGGTTGTTGATGATCTGCGTCAACCGCATCCGGTCGCCGGTCAGCGCCGTCGGCACGTTGGTCGAGAGCGCCAGCGTCAGGTGCAGCTCTTTCTGGCTGGCGACCGCCCCCTGCATATAAGTGATGTCCCGCAGCAGTTCGCGCAGATCGAACCGCCTGTTTTCCAGCACCAGCTTGCCCGCTTCGATGCGCGAGAGATCGAGGATCCCGGTCACCAGCGACAGCATCGTCTGCGCCGAACGCTGCGCCATTTCGACATACATGCGCTGGCGCGGTTCGAGGCTGGTTTGCAGCAGCAGTTCCGCCATGCCGAGCACCCCATTCATCGGGGTACGAATTTCATGGCTCATATTGGCCAGGAACTGCGACTTGGCGCGAGCGGCCGCGACCAGTTCGCGCGTGCGTTCGACGACGCGCTCTTCCAGGGTCGCGTTCAGCTCCTGCAGCCGGGCTTCGGCCTCAAGCTGCGCCTGATTCCGGATCGCGACGGCCTCCGCCATTTCATTGAAGGCAGCGCTCAGGCGCCCGATCTCACTGCGCGAGCCGGTGACGAGGGTGCGGGCGGCGTAATTGCCATTCCGCCATTCCCCGGCCACGCGCAGCAAGCGGGCGATCGGCCGCTGGATAAAATAACGGCTGCCGACCCAGGCGGCATAACTCGTCAACAGGAAGCCGGCGAGAATGAGCAGAATGCCGCGATCCGCCACCCGATCAATGGTGGCGAAGGCGGCGGCTTTGGATTCACCGGCGCTGAGGAAAAAGTCTTTCGGCGCCAAAGCGGGCGGGACATAGCCGAAGATGCGTTCAACGCCATCGACGCCCTTGGATTCCTCCCACCCGGCGGTGTCGCCGTCCATGATCTCAGCGTGGCCCTGGCGCATGTTCTTGCCGACGAGCTTTTCCGGGTTCGGCAGCCGCGCGATGATATTCCCCAACCGGTCGGCGATCAGGATGGATTGCGTCGGGGACAGGCCGCGTTCCTGCAAGTGGGCCGATAGCCATTTCAGATCGAGGCCGACGAAGACGACGCCGATGATGGGCTGACCGTTCCCGTCGGAGAACTGCAACGCGAAATGGATCTGCTTCTCGGCGCTGACGGGATCAACCCAGTAATTGCCGACAGCAAGGTCCGGCTGCGCCATCGCACGGGCAAAGAATACCTGGTCGGCGACCGAGCTGATCCCCATCGGGCGGCTGGAGCAACGGATCGCGCCGGTTGTGTCGGCCACGCCGATCTGGGTGTAGTAGGGGGTGCGGGTGTTCAAAATCTCCAGCATTTTGCCGCAGGCATCGGGATCGAGCCGGCGGATCGGCGGCAATTGCCCGACAACCTGGAGATACTGGCGGGCGCCTTCCCGGATCGCGCCCATCTCAGCACCGAACTGCCTGGTGATCTGGATGGTCTTATTGCGGATATCGTCTTCGCGCGATTTCCGCAGGTCGTATTCATTGTAGCCCTGGATGGCGAGGGCCGGCATCACCGCGATCAGGACCAGCGCCATCATCTTCGTGGTCAGACTGAACGACCAGGTCCGCAACGCGAGCCATGTATCAGAACCAGCGCCGGCCTGGCCTGATATCGTCCGGGATAGCCACGCCATGCGCCACTCCTACCAAAGGATCTCGGTTACGGCAGCATTGTGCCTGCCCGCTCCGTTGCCGCGGTCACACAAGCATCCATCGCCACCCAGATACCATCCAAAGCCGCGGCCATTTCCGCCGCATCCGCTATGGTTTGCGCATACAAATCCGGGCGCCGCGCGAGCACGGCGCAGGTGACATCGATGGCCTCCTGAGCATGCCGTTCTTCGACCCCCTGGGAAAAGCAATCAGCGAAATACGGTTCGGTCACGATGGCCGGGAAATGCACCGCCAGCGCGTCGGCCAAAGCCCGCATCCAGTCGTCGGACATGGTCTCAACAATGCACCAGGGGCCAAGCGACCGCGCATACAGCTTTTTCGCCAGGCGCACGAAGGCCGCCGTCGCCGGATCGAGGCGGAGGGCGAGTTCATCGGAATCGCCAAAATCCTCATCACCGATGGGGCATGCGGCGCCGATGTTCTTGAAGGCGCGGGTGAGCTGGTAGTGATGCGTGTCGCCATCGGCCAGGCCGTCGTCATCGACGAAGATGCGCAGCTTGCGCTGGCGCATGGCGGGGTTGTCGAGATGCGGCAGGAAATAGACCGCGGCCCGGGTCGCATGCATGGCGGCCTGATAGATCAGGTAGAGATCACCCAGCAATTCGGGATCACGCGCGACGGCAGGCGGCAGGGCGGCCAGGCGCCGGAAGAACGGGCTGGCGGAGGGGCGATGGGCAACGGCGATGGCATCGATCACCGCGGGCAGTCGAAGGGACGCAGGAACTTCCAGCGTTATTTCAGCCGGGTCTGTCGTGTGCATATTTTTATCTCCGGCCGCCAACACGGCCATGGTCACAACCTGAGCTTTCACAAGCACTTTCATAGGCATTATCCGAGCCATGATCCAGTAAGAAAAAATAGACTGAAATTGTAATATAATTTATAAAATAAAGAACCACTATTGATCCAGATCAGGCGGCGAAACCTGGATCTGGCCGGTTGAATCCATACAACCATCTGTGACTGACCTCCTGTCAGCGTGGTGATGCCGCAAAAGCGGCGGACGGTGTGTGTGAAGCACGTAGCGTGCCAACAGCCCACCCGTTGTAAGTGCGGCATTTTGTGCGTCAGAAGCCGCCTGGGCCTATCCACGTTCGCAAAATGGGCCGATTCAGTTCCTGTTTTGAGAATATATTTCGCATTATGCGAGGATCATCAGCCATGTTGTCCAGGATGAGCACATATGGCGTTCGGGGGCATGGCACCCGCGTAAAACCATCATCCTCGGGATAAGCCCATGGCTGTCCGGTTTAACCTTGAGGCTGGGACTGCCATTTTTGCCGTCATCCCCGGGCTTGACCGTACCGGATTCACAGATCGCGGAAACGATTTTCATCTGTCTTACTCTATATCGTCATGGCCCGGCTTGTCCCCATATGCATCAGGATAAGCCACGCCG
>CAIUPC010000087.1 GCA_903900905.1 uncultured Acetobacteraceae bacterium | reverse complement strand
TGGCGCCCGCGCCGCGCTGCGCATGATTGGCGCCGATCCCGCCAACTGGGTACCGGATCGGCCTGGCCTCGACCACAACGTCGCCATTATCGGCGGCGGCCAGACCGGTGGCGCGCTGGCCTTCGCCCTCCGCCGCGCCGGTGTCGGCAAGGTGACCATTCTGGAGGCCGCGCCCAACGAGGACCGCGCCGGCATCTGGCTGAACGCCGCCCGCATGACGATGCTGCGCACCCCGAAGGCGCTGGCCGGGCCGGAACTCGGCATCCCCGCTTTGAGCTTCCAGGCCTGGTACGAAGCCCGCCATGGTCAGGAAGCCTATGACGCCATCGAGCGGATCAAACGCACGGATTGGGCCGCTTATCTGAGCTGGTACAAGCAGTTCCTGGGCATCGCGCCGCGCTACAGCACCCATCTCGACCGGATCGAGCCGGCCGGTGATCATTTCCGTCTGCATTTGCGGACCGAGGCCGGTCCGGTCGTGGAAACCGCCCGCAAGGTCGTCATCGCCACGGGCTTTCGCGGCGCCGGGGAACTCGTGATCCCCGCGGTTCTGTCGGACAACCTGCCGCGCGCTTTGTATTCGCATACCGAGGATGACATCGACTTCGCCGCTTTGCGCGGCAAGACCGTCGGCGTGATCGGGGCCGCGGCCTCGGCTTTCGACGCGGCCGGGGTGGCGCTGGAGCATGGGGCCGCCGCCGTGCACCTGTTCTGCCGCCGCGACACGATCCCTGATACGCCGGTAATCGGCGCCCGCTTCTTCCCCGGCGCCATCGACCATTACCACCTGCTGCCGGACGCCGATCGGTGGATGCATGCGGTGCGGTATTTCCGGGCCGGGTCGCTGCCGACGACGGATGCGATGGAGCGCGCGGTGGCCTTCCCCAATTTTCACCTGTATCTCGGCGCGCCCTGGACCGGCGCCGCGGTGCGGGATGGGCAGGTTGAGGCAACCATTGCCGGCACGACTTACCGCTTCGATCATGTCATCGCGGGTACCGGCTATTCGGGCGCGCTGACCACGCGGCCGGAGCTGCGTGACATCGCTGAACACATCCTGTGCTGGCGCGATCGCTACATGCCGCCGGCGGATCAGCAGGACGCGGCGATCGGGGCCTATCCCTATCTCGGCGCCGGGCATGAGCTGATCGAGAAGACACCTGGCGCGGCGCCGTGGTTGCGGCACATCCATGTGCAGAACCCCTCCGGCTTCGTCAGCTTTGGCCTGCCAATCGGCGACGTGCCGGCGATGCGGCGCGATATTCCGGTGCTGGCGGGGCGAATCAGCGCGGATTTGTTCACGGATAATCTGGACCTGCTGGGTCCGCGGATGGTGGGCAAGGTGCGGCCGGTGTTCTCGGATGCGATATACCAGGCCGCGGTGCGACAGGGGTAATGGCCTTCAAAATCCGTCATCCCCGGGCTTGCGAAACCCGTCATCCCCGGGCTTGTCCCGGGGACCAAGGTTTCTGCCTCTGCCGCGATTGGTCCCCGGGACAAGCCCGGGGATGACGGAGTTTGCGACCCGGGGATGACGGGTGTTGCGACCCGGGGATGACGCGTGTTGCGTGCCGGGGATGACGGGGTTTGCGACAGGGGCGCTACCGCTCCCCCATCGGTCCATAGTATCAACCTCGCCACCGTATTCGACCAGGAGACCTCATAATGGCCGGCGCGCTCGACCACCTGCTTGTCCTCGACCTGACCAGCCATCTGTCGGGGCCATACTGCGCCATGATGTTGGCCGATCATGGGGCGGATGTGTTGAAGATTGAGCCGCCGGTTGGGGATGCGGCGCGCAAGATGCCGCCCTTCATCAATGGCGAAAGCGCGCCGTTCATGACCTGGAACCGCAACAAGCGCTCGGTGGTGCTGGACCTGAAGCTGGCGGCGGACAAGGACGCGCTGCTCGATCTGATCGATCGCGCCGATATCCTGATCGAGAATTACCGCCCCGGCGTGCTGGCGCGGCTCGGCTTTGGCTGGGACGTGCTGCATGCGCGCAATCCGCGGCTGATCCTGGCCTCGATTTCCGGGTTCGGGCAGACCGGTCCCTATGCCAGCCGGGGCGGGTTCGACCTGATCACCCAGGCGATGTCGGGGCTGATGAGCACCAACGGCCCCGCCGACGGCCCGCCGCACCGGCTGCCGATTGCGATCTCCGACGTGACGGCGGGGATGTTCCTGGCCTTCGGGGTGATGACGGCGGTGGAATCGCGGCGCCGGACCGGGCTGGGTCAGCATGTCGAGACGTCGCTGCTGGAGGCCGCCACCTCCCTCGCCGTTTACGAATCCGCGCATTACTTCGCCACCGGCACCCGCCCCGAGCGTATCGGCCAGGCGCATCGCGGCAGCGCGCCGTATCAGTGCTTTGAGACCGGGGATGGCTACATCGCCTTCGGTGCCTCGCAGCAGCATTTCTTCAAAGCCCTCTGCGACATCGTTGGTCGGCCCGAACTGTTCGACGACCCCCGTTTTGCCAGTAACGCCGAGCGCGTCAAGCATAATGACGTGCTGATCGAGATGCTGGCGGCGGAGATGCGGAAGCAACCCTCCGCCCATTGGCTGGCGGCGTTGGAGGAAGCCGGCGTGCCCGCCGGGCCGGTGCTGCATTATGATGAGGTCTTCACCGACCCGCATATCCTGGCGCGCGACATGGTGGTGCGGACCGACCATCCGGTGACCGGGCCGTTCCATACGATGGGCGTGACGGTGAAGCTGTCGGATACGCCGGGCTCGGTCCGGCTGCCGGCGCCGCGATTGGGGGAGCACAATGACGAAGTGCTGGGCCCACGGCTGAAGGCGGCCGAGTGATGGCGCGTGGGCGGTTGGCCCTTCGGGCCCTGATGGTCGCGCTGCTGGCGGGTTTGGCTTCCTGCGGCGGTACTCCGGCCGATTACGGCATCACCGGCCCGGGCATGCGGTCCGCGGCGCCTAAGTCGCGGGATGTGCTTAATCCCGCACACGATCTTTCGATACCGAACTCCACGCCTGACACCGGTAACGGGCGCTATTGGGGGTACAATTAGCCTGGCGCCAGAGGGGCTTGGTACCGCGGCTCCGGCTTTCGCGCGGAAGAGGCGAGAGGCGGCGCGGACGCCGCCTCTCCGGTTAGGTGTGACGCTGGATCAGCGGCGGCGGCGGGCGATCAGACCCGCCAGGCCGAGGCCCAGGATGCCGATGGTCGCGGGTTCCGGCACGTCGAACTGAACGATCAGATCGTTGCCCTGGACGGCGTTGTTGACGACGAAGTTGCCGAAGCTGTTGACCGAGCCAGCGGCGGCGTGCTGGACGTTCACGTACAGGCGGTTCGGGTTGACCGGATCGAAGATCAGGCCGGTCGGTTCGGCGAAGTTGGTCGCCAGGATCGCGAGGCGGCTGACGCTTTCCGCGACACCGTCATGGTTGGCGTCAACCGCGCAGAACACGTCATCGACCGGGTTGTTGCCGTTGTTCGGGAACGCGGCCGCGTTGCCATTGGTCGGGTTGGAGCTATTGCCGATATCCTCGACGAAGCAGACGCCGCGGCCGAAGGGGCTCACCGCGACATTGTCGGGCTGGACGAAGCCACGGCCCAGGGCCAGGCCGGTCGCGGCGTCGATCGTGTTTTGGCCAGCGAAAACGCGCACGACCGGGGACGACGGGTCGGTGAGCTCGATCGACAGCACGTTGCCGGTCAGATCCGGCGTCGCCGCGCCGGTGGCGCCGGTGTAGAGGAAGGTCTTGCCGTTCGGCGCGAACTCAATGTCGATATCTTCTGGGCGGAAGAAACCGGCGATCTTGGCACCAGTGGCGTTCAGGTCGGCCACGGCCTGGCGCGAATCAATCGTCGGGTCGGTGATGCCGGTCAGCGGCGTGCCGTCCGGATTGTTCAAGGCGACCCAGGTGCCGGTGCCACCAATCGCGGCGGTCGAAGGGCTGGTGCCGGTCGCGACCGTGGTGGGGGAGGCGATCGCCAGGGCGAACAGCTGGCCAGCGGCGAGCGGGCTGTTTTCCGGGTGGGCGGCGTCGAAGCCGGTGGCATTCGGGTTGGTCGGGACGAATTTCAGCAACGCGCCCGGCAGATTTTCGTCGGCGACATAGATGTTGCCGGCGGCATCACGCGCGAAGCCTTCATGCGCCATCTTGCTCACGGCGGGACGCACATAGGTCGTCGGGCGGTTCGCGACGACCGGGTCGTTGGGATCGCCCAGCGGGTTCACGACTTCGAACAGGCGGCCTTTGGTGGCTTCTTCGGCCATCACGAAGGTGCCCCAGGGCGTGAAGCGCGCCATGTCGAACCGCTGACCGGCCGCCGGCTGGGAGATCACGACCGTGGTGCCGGTCTGCTTGTCGAAACGCACGGCGGCCGAGTTGCCGTTGGTTTCGGTGACCGTGAACAAATAGCGGTTGGTCGGGTCAAAGGCGAGCTGATCGAAGCTGACGCCGTTGGTGCCGTTGCCACCGACCGGAACGAGGGCGCCCGCCGGGCTGGCGGCCTGGAACAGGATCGTCTGCTCAACACCCACGGCGGTCACGAAGGGCGTGCCCGGGTTCGGGTAGGTGCTGGTGGTGCGCGTGATGTTGTTGTTGGCCACGAGCGGCACGTAATTGTCGGTGATGCTGCCGGCGTTCGCTGCCGCCATGGCCATCATCAGACCCAGACCGGCGGTCATGCCGGTAATTTTGATGTTCATGTTATTCCCCTTGATTGCATTACCTGTCCGATGCCCCCGGGGTACTCCCCTGGGGCATTCAGACCGTCGTGGGGTTTAGCGGCATCAAACCGGGTGCCGCTGGTCTGATTTGATAACAAAGCGTCCTTTGTTGGGAGAATTATCAATGAATTGGGCCACAATGCCGGTGCCGCGTGGGATTGAATGGTACGACAAATTTATAAACCCGCATGTTGCCAATAGTGTAACAGATAAAATTGATAATAGGAAAACGAATCTGCCAAAGGAAGGATCAACTCATCCTCCCGCGCATCGCCGCATTCTTCCCTGCCGGGGTCGCTGAGCCACAAGCGTGCGGGCCCATGCATGGCAGCCCCCTTCCATCCCCAAGGCAGCGCCGCTTGCAAGCGTCTGACGGCCGCTGTAACTATCATAATGATATTAACATTGGGAACAGGCGCCATGCAGCACAAGCGGTTCGCCACCATGGCCTGCCCGATCGCCCGCGGGCTGGATCGTGTGGGTGAGTGGTGGAGCATTCTCATTTTGCGCGACGCCTTTGCCGGGCTGACGCGGTTCGACGCATTCCAGAAGAGTCTCGGCATCGCCCCGACCATGCTGACCCGGCGGCTGACCGCGCTGGTGGAGGCCGGTTTGCTCGAAAAGCACCGCTACGCCGACAAGCCGCCGCGTGACGAATACCGCCTGACCGAGCGAGGCCAGGATTTCCGGCCGGTGCTGATCGCGATGATGGCCTGGGGCAACCAGCACTTCGCCGAAGATGGCGTGCGGGTGCAGATCGTCGAAGCCGCCACCGGGATCCCGGCGGAGCCGGTGATGGTCGACCGGCGCACCGGGCGGTCGCTGCTGGAACCGGACTATGTCGTGGTGCGCGGCAAGCCAGCGGCCGCGCACAGCGGTACTCAGGAGCAAAGCGCATGAGCGCCACCACCGGCACCATGAGCCCGCGCACCCAGCGCCTGTTGCAGGGCGCCATCATCCCGACGCTGCTGAGCATGGCCTGGCCGAACGTGCTGGTGATGCTGGCCCAGGCCTCCACCGGACTGATCGAGACCTGGTTCGTCTCCCGCCTGGGCACCGATGCCCTGGCCGGGATGGCGCTGGTGTTTCCGGGGTTCATGATGATGCAGATGCTCTCGGCCGGGGCGATGGGCGGGGGCATTTCATCGGCCATCGCCCGGGCCTTGGGCGGGCGGCGGACGGATGACGCCAACGCTTTGGTGCTGCATGCGTTGATCATCAACGCGCTTCTGGGCCTGATCTTCGCGGCGCTGTTTCTGGTCTTCGGCCGGGACCTGTATCGCGGCATGGGTGGCCAGGGCGGCTCGCTGGAGGCGGCGCTGCTCTATTCCAACATCGTCTTCGGCGGCAATATCGTGGTCTGGATGATGAACGCTTTGGCCAGCACGATCCGCGGCACGGGCAATATGCTGGTGCCGTCCATGGCGATCTGCCTGGGCGTGGCCTTGCTCATCCCGCTCTCGCCGCTGCTGATTTTTGGCTACGGGCCGATCCCGGGGTTTGGGATCGCGGGGGGCGGCATGGCGGTTGTTGGGACCAATGTGCTGATCATGCTGGTGCTGGGGGCGTACATCCTGCGCGGCAAGGCCCTGGTGCGGCTGCGCCTGGTGCGCCCGCGCTGGCCTCTGTTCGCCGATATTCTGAAGGTTGGGGCGGTGGGATCGATCAGCACGCTGCAAACCAGCCTGACCATCGGTCTGACCACCGCGCTTGTGGGCGTGGCCGGCGGGCCCGACGCGGTGGCGGGGTTCGGCACTGGCTCGCGGCTGGAGTATCTGCTGGTGCCGGTGGTCTTTGGCCTCGGCGCGCCCATGGTGGCGCTTGTCGGCACCAATATCGGGGCCGGGCAGAAAGAGCGGGCCTTGCGCATCGCCTTGACCGGCGGAGCGCTGGCCTTCGCCATCACCGAGACAATCGGCCTGACGGCCGCGATCTGGCCGGCGGCCTGGCTGGGCCTGTTCGGTCACGACCCGCGCATGCTCGTGACCGGCACGGCCTACCTCCGCACGGTCGGCCCCGCCTACGGGTTCTTTGGACTGGGGCTGTCGCTGTATTTCGCCTCCCAAGGGGCGGGGCGGCTGTTCTGGCCGTTGTTCGCCGGGCTGCTGCGGTTGACCGTCGCGGTGGGCGGCGGCTGGCTGGCGTATCGGATCACGGGCTCGCTGGATGCGACCTTCGTGGCTTTGGCGGTGGCGCTGGTGATCTATGGCGGCACGCTGGTGACGGCGGTGCGGGCCGGGGTTTGGTTCACGCGGCGGGCGGGATGAGGGTTTCTCACGGCGCATAGGGTTTTGTTCGTGCGGCGTGAGGCCGGGCTCCTTATCGGCGGGGACCCCCGTGCTTTTCAGAAATACGAAAGCGGCGACCTGCTGCCGAGCCGGGCGGTGAGCAGCGCACTGCTTCTGCTGGATCACGACCCCACGGGATTAACGGTGTTGCGGCGGCGCATGGCTCGGCCTGTGGGGGAGGGAATGGAGGCAGAGGTGCGGGCGGGCGTTTGATTCACCCGTCCGTGAGAACAGACACATGAAAACGGGGGGCACCGAAGTGCCCCCCGCTCTTTCATATCGCGTCGCGCGCCGGCTTAGCCGCGGCGGCGGCGAGCCAGACCGAGACCCGCGATGCCAACACCCAGCAGCGTGAGGGAGACGGGTTCCGGCACCGGCGCGAAGGATACGCCGCGCAAAACAGTGCCCAGCGTCGGGGCGACCAGCACCGAGAAGCTCTCCGAAACCGGCAGCGACGTCGCCGCGAGGCTGTCGGTGATCACCACCAACTCATTCGGATCGGCGCCGTTGTCCATGTTCAGGATGTTGTCGGTCGTGGAGGTCACGCCGTAGACGGTCACGGTCCCATCGCCATTCACCACGCCGGTGATGTCGCGCAGACCGTTTTCCGTCACCTTGCCGGTGAAGCCGGTAGCGGAATAGGTCTGAGTGGTGCCGGCCAAACCGCTGCGGAGCGTGTAATCCAGCACCCAGGTGCCGCCCACCAGGCTCCATTTCTGCAAGCCGGCATGCTGGGACAGATCGGTGGCCGTGCCGGTGCCTTCGTCAGACACATAGAGCGTGGTGTCATTCGCGAAGAACAGGCCGAACGGGGTGAAATCGGCGGAGGTCCTGGCGAGGCCCGTCGGGAAGCCCGGCAGGATGTTGATGGGGGCATTGGCGGGCAGCTGGGCACCGTTCGCCAGCGCGCCGGTGGCGCCGACCTGATAGACGGTATCGATGCCGTTGGAGCCGCTGCCCTTGGTCACATACAGCGTGTCCTTGTAGATGATCTCACCGCGGAAGTTGTTGTCTTTGATCGCTTTATCGGACGCGTAACCGTTCTGGGTGATGTCGTAACTGCCGATCTGGGTCGTGTTCGGGATCGTGGTGGTCTGCGTCGCGGGGTTGGCGGGGTTCAGCAATTCCACGCCGGTGCCGCCAACATTGCCGTTGCCGACAAGGTAATACTGACCATTATACTGGATCGCGCCGCGGCCATTGTTGCCGCTATAGGCGGTGTAGTCCGTCGTGGCGACCGAGCCGATGCCGTTGATTTGCGCGACCGTGCGATTAACGACGCCATTGGCATTCTTGGCCGCTGTCGCCTCCGCGCTGGAAGTGACGCTGGTGCTGGAATTGGACACGTCGATCGCGCCGACCGGGTTACGGCCGCTGGCGGCGACGTCGTAGCCGGTGATCGTCAGGCCCTGGCCGTTCTGCGTCAGGTATAGCGAACCTTCGGACTTGGACGGGAAGCTGGTCACGATCTGGCTGGTGGGCAGCACCAGCGGGGCGGAGATCGCGCCGCTGTTCGGGTTCACCTGCACCAGCGTCAACGCCGAGGTGAGGCCGAAATTGCCGTCCGGCTTG
>CAIUPC010000086.1 GCA_903900905.1 uncultured Acetobacteraceae bacterium | reverse complement strand
CCCGTCCCGGCCGCCGCCGGCTGCCGCACCGCCACCCGCCCGGCGGCGGCGGCGCTGGTTGGGCTGGCTGGTGAAATGGACCATCATTCTGTCGATCTGGGGGGCGCTGATTGGCGGGGCGGTGGTGCTGTGGTTCGCCCGCGACCTGCCTCGGCCCGAATCGGCACTGGATGCGGTGCGCCGCCCGAGCCTGACGCTGCAGGATCGCTCCGGTCAGATCTTCGCGACCTTCGGGGATGTGGTGGGCGAGTCGCTGCGGTTGCCCGCGATGCCCCCTACCCTGCCCGCCGCCCTCGTCGCGGTCGAGGATCGCCGCTATTGGCACCATTTCGGGATCGACCCCATCGGTCTGGTGCGGGCCGTCTATGTGAACACCACCAGCGGGCGGCTGGTGCAGGGCGGCTCGACGATCACGCAGCAGGTGGCGAAGACCCTGTTCCTGACCAATGCCCGCACCGTCCGGCGCAAGGTGCAGGAATTGCTGCTGACCCTGTGGCTCGAACATAGTTTCAGCAAGCGGGAGATTTTGGAGATTTACCTGAACCGGGTCTATCTCGGCTCCGGCGCCTGGGGCGTGGACGCGGCGTCGCGGATGTATTTCGGGGTCTCCGCCCGCAAGGCCAATCTCTGGCAATCGGCGATGCTGGCCGGCCTGCCGCGGGCGCCGTCCCGCATCAACCCGCGGACCAATCCGGCGGGGGCCATGCATCGCGCCAAAGAGGTTCTGGCCGCCATGGTCGATACCGGCGCGATTACCGCCGCGCAGGCGCAGGAGGCGATCGCCCAGATGGTGCTGCCGGCCAACCCGACGGCGTCATCGGGCTGGTACGCCGATTGGGTGGCGGAGCAGGCAAGCACGCTGCTGCCGGAGAATCAGGACTTCACGCTGCGCACCACGCTCGATCGCGGGATGCAGGAGATCGCGGAGCAGCGCCTGGCCGCGCTTTTGGACGGCCCTGGCGCGGCGGCCGGGGTCACGCAGGGCGCGGTGGTGATCGTCGATCCGATGTCCGGCGCGGTTCGGGCGATGGTGGGCGGGCGGGACTATCGGTCGAGCCCTTACAACCGCGCGGTGCTGTCGCGCCGGCAACCGGGCTCGGCGTTCAAACCCTTCACCTGGCTGACCGCGCTGGAAGGCGGCATGCGGCCCGATGACACCGTGCTTGATGCGCCGCTGAAAATCGGCGGCTGGAGCCCGGCCAATTTCGAACGCAAATTCCAGGGGGAGATTACGCTGGAGGAGGCGCTGGCGGACTCCGTCAACACCGTCGCGGTGCGGTTGCTACTGCAATTTGGCGGCCCCAAGGCCATCGCCGGCACCGCCGCGCGGCTGGGCATCGCGGATAAGTTGCCGAACGATGCCTCCCTGGCGCTGGGCACGGGCGAGGTGGGGCTGTTGGAGCTGACGGGCGCCTATGCCGCCTTTTTCAATGGCGGGCGCCGGGTAGCACCTTATGCGATCGAGCAAATTCCGCGCGCGGCGCCGGAGCCGGTCATGACACCAGACATGGCGGCGATGATGGCGCGCATGATGGGCGCGGTGGTGACCCGCGGGACCGGCCGGGCGGCGGCGGTTCAAGGCCGATCGGTGGCGGGCAAGACGGGGACGACCTCGGATTTTCATGATGCTTGGTTCATTGGTTCGGTCGATGGCATCCTGATTGGCGTGTGGCTGGGCAACGACGACAACCGCCCGATGAAGGGGGTTGTCGGCGGTACCCTGCCCGCGAGGCTGTTCCATGATATCGCGGCGGTGGTGCGGTAGCGCCTGTCCGGCGCATTTTCTAACCTTACGCGACCGGCGGCAGCGAATAGAACGCCGCGGCCGTACGATGGAACAGCGCGTCCTTCTCCGCCGCCGAACAGCCTGCCGCGATGCGCTTGAACGCATTCCACAGCACCGGGTAAGAGCACATGCCCTTATCCACCGGGAAATTACTCTCGAACATGCAGCGATCGGCGCCAAAAGCCTCGATCGCGGTTTCGAACCAGGGCTTCCAGTCGCCGGCCATTTCGCCCGAGGACGGCGGCAGCACCTGGTGATGGTAGCCGAAGCCGTTGACGTTCATCCCGAGCCCGCCGAGCTTGATGAACAGGTTTGGCGCCCGCGCCAGTTCCTTGATGCTGGCCGACCATTGGGCGAAGACCTCGGATTGCTTGCCTTCGTAGGGGCCGACGCCCAAGGGGCCGCCGAGGTGATTGAGCACGATCTTCTGCGTGGTATGGGTCCGCAGCATATCGATGAGGTCGCCCAGCTGCGGGTGGTACATCCAGGCCTCAAACGTCAGGCCGTATTTCTCCAGCCGGGCAACACCGCGACGGAAAGTGGCGTCGCGGTACAGGCCTTCCGGTGCGCCGGGCGGGGCGGTGGGCGCGATGCCGGCGTCGTAAGTGCCGCTGTGGCGGATGCCTTTGAACCGGCCGCCACCGGCCGCGATATGCGCCTCCAAGGGGGCATCGATCGCATCCGCGAGCATGCAGTCAGCATGGCCGATAATGCCTGGGCAGGCGCGGAAGGCGCCGTATTTGCCGGTCTCACTCTCGGCCGCCATCGCGGCGACGAATTCGGTTTCGCCGACGGGGCGCATCGCTTCGGGCCCGTCCTTGCGATAGGCCGACCCGCATTGGATGAAGACGGTTGAACGCACGTTGTGGCCGGTGGTGACATCGGCCACCAGGTCCTCCAGCAAATACTGATCCGGCCGTGCCCGCCACAAATGATGATGCGGGTCGATGATGGGCTGCGCGGGGTCGATTATGTCTTCGCGCAGCTTGCCCAGCCAGTCGGGCCGCACGCGCGGGTGGTGAAACGGGCGGCGTTCGCTGGTCGTCGTGCTCATGGGGTTTCCCTGTTGGTCGCTATAGTGCGCATCCAGCCACGGGAGCGGGCCGGGTGCAACGCGGGCCCCTCAGATGCCGCCCCTTAGGCCACGGCCGCGAGCCCGTCCGATGGCGCGATGCCAGTGGCGCTCAGGAGTGATTCGCGCACATGGCCCGGCTGGAACCGGGCCTTCGCATAGGCCAGACCGGCGGAGGATCGCGCTTCCCACAACGCATCATCCAACAGCAACTGACAGATCGCGCTGGCGAAGGCTTTGCGTTCGGCTTCGACGGCCGCCACGCGATCCAGACCTGGCAGGCCCTGGGCGCCGATGGGGGTCGTGACCACGGGGGTTCCCTCCACCATGGCCTCGACCGTTTTCAGCTTCACGCCCGCGCCGGAGCGCAGGGGCACCACGGCCACCCGGGCGGCGGCATAGCGCCGATAGAGGGCTTCCTCACTGACGGGTCCGGTGACGATGACATCCGCCCGCGCCAGGCGGCGCACGCGTGCGGTGGGGTTGGAGCCGACAAGCATCAGCGTCGCCTCCGGAACCCGGATGGCCACAAGCGGCCAGACCTCGGCGACCATCCAGCAGGCGGCTTCCTCATTCGGCGGATGCCCGAAGCCGGCGACGAAGATGACCTCAAATTCCGGCGGGGGCTGGCGGTTCGGTGCGAAGCGGGTGAACCCATAGGGCACGACCGCGCGCGTGTCCGCCGCGGGTTCCAGTGCCCGGGCGATGGCGGCTTCTTCCTCCGACAGATAAAGCGCCACATCCGCCGCCCGCCATAAGCGCCGCTCTTTCGCCTCCATCCGGCCGGCCTGCCGCAGCAAGCGGGCGTCCGCGCGCAATTCCCCCTGCTGGCGCAGGCGCCGGAAGTGCAGGTCGTGGCCGTAATAGATCACCCTTGCCCGGGAATGCCGGCGCACCATCGGCAGCACGTCTTCGGCGACCGCCGGGCGGCTGATCATGACATGGTCGATGTCGGCACCGTGGATAGAGATCCAGCTTTCGAAGGAGGCATGGCCGGGACCGTGGAACACCTCGATCCCCATGTCCTGCAACACCTCGGTATAGGTGGGGTTGTAAATCAGATCATGCGGCCAGAATTTGACCACCAGACCGGCCGACAGCAAGGCCGCCAGACAGCCAAAGATCGCCCGCGAGCCGGCATCGCGATCCGGTTCCGGGATTCGGTGATCCACCACCAGCACGATCTGGCGCCCATGCGCCCGGTCGCGGGCGCGGATCACGTGGCGGCCGGGGGCGTAATGTTCCTGCTCCAGCAGTCTGGTCCAGCGGCGCAGGAAGGTCCGGTGGTTGGTGACCTGATGCGATTTCACCCCCGCCGTGATGTCACGCCCGTGCGAAATTCCTTCAAAATGAACGATTTTGGCGCGCGGTTGATAGATCGTCTTCAACCCTTGCCCGCGCAGGCGGAAGCAAAGGTCGGTGTCCTCGTAATAGGCGGGCGTATAGATCGGGTCGAAGCCGCCGAGGCCCATGAACACCGATCGCGCCACCAGCAGGCAGGCGCCGGAACAATAATCAACCTCCCGCTGATAGTGGTATGTGGGATCACCTTGGTTCTCCAACCGGCCGACGTTCCAGCCGGACCCGTCGGCCCAGACGATCGCTCCGGCTTCCTGCAAGCGTCCGTCGGGATAGAGCAGCATGGCGCCGACGGCGCCGACATCGTCGCGGGCCTCGAACGGCTGCAACATCGTGTCCAACCAGTCGGGCAGCACCTGCGTGTCGTTGTTCAGAAACAGCAGGTATTGCCCCCGCGCCGCCCGTGACGCCGCGTTGCAGGCGCCGATGAAGCCCAGATTGACGCTGTTGCGCAGCAGCCGGATGCCGCGGACCCGCGACAGGCAGGCCACGTCATCAGCGGGACCGGCGTCATCGACCACGATCACCTCAATCTGCGCGCGCGGCAGCGCGGCCGCGATGGAGGCCAGGCAACGGAGCGTGAACGCACTATGCCCGCAGCTCGGGATGATGACCGAGACCACCGGGTTGTCACCACGCGGGATATCGATCTCCTCCGGCGGGATGTCGCCGATAAGCGCGGGCGGCTGCGCCGGCGGTGCTGCCCGCCGCAGCCGCCGGGCGCGCAACCAGAAGCCAAGCTGGATATGCAGTTGGCGCGTGACCGCCCAAAAGAGGATCAACCTGACCTTGCGCGGCAGCCGCGCATACACACGCTGTCCGAGCCGGGCTGTTGGACGATAGGGCGCGGTCAGGGTCTGGCTCACGCGGGCCTCCTTCGAAGAAGGAGGCATCGTGGCGGTGCGAAGTTAAGGAACTCTTAACAGGACCGAAAAAACCTGCCGGCGGGGATAAAAAAATGGGGGCAAGTGCCCCGGTTCACGTCATCTCCCGGGCTTATCCCCATGGGCGCTAACATAGTGAGAAATGGCGGCAACAACCGTCATCCCCGGGCTTGTCCCGGGGACCATGGTTTCCGCTTGTACCGCGATTGGTCCCCGGGACAAGCCCGGGGATGACGCGGAAGAGAAGCGGTCGCCGCTTTTGTCAGCGCCCATGGGGACGAGCCCAGGGATGACGGGTTTTGGAGCGAATCGCCCCCTCAGTCAGCGCGCCTGGAAGTTCGGCAGGCGGCGTTCGCCCATGGCCTTGGTTCCCTCGCGGAAATCCTCGGTCTTGCGCAGCCAATCCTGTTCCTCATACTCGCGCTCGGTCGCCCGGGCGACGGCTTCGGCGAGGCCGCGGCGCAGGGTTTCGCGGGTCGCGACGATCGCCAGCGGCGCGGATTGGGCGATCTCGGTCGCCAGTTCCAGCGCCTTGGCGCGCACCTGCTCCTGCGGCACGCAATAGTCGGCCAGGCCGATGCGCAGCGCTTCTTCGCCAGTGATGCGGCGGCCGGTGTACATCATCAGGGTCGCCTGCTGATCGCCAATCAGGCGCGGCAGGGTGGCCGTCAGGCCGAAGCCGGGATGGAAGCCCAGCCGGGTGAAGTTGGTGGAGAAACGCGCTTCCGGGCAGGTCACGCGGAAATCGGCCATGACGGCCAGGCCCACGCCCGCGCCCACCGCGGACCCGTGCACCGCCGCCACGATGGGCTTACCGGTTTTCCAGAGGCGCTGCGCCTCTTTGTACAGATGCCGGCCGCGCTTGGATTCCAGCATCGTGCCGTCGGCGGCCCGGTTGGAGAAATCGGCGCCGGCGCAGAAATGCTTGCCCTCGGCGCAGAGCATGATCGCGCGCACACCCGGCGTGCGGTCGATCACATCGAGCGCATCGGCGATCTCGCCGACCATGTCGGTGTTGATGAAGTTGTTGGGGCCGCGGCGGACCTCGATGATTGAGACGATGCCCTGGTCTTCGACGGCGATGTGTTCGTACGGTTGGTGCGACATGGTGTTTCCTGTGTTGCGGTTCCTCGCTGCGCCCCACCTTATGGGCAGAGCGCGGCGCGGACAATGTTGGGGCGGCGGGGGAAGGAAGACGAGGGGCTCTGCCCCCTCGACCCCCGCCAAAGGCACGCCTTTGGAATCCAATTATTTGTTTGGGATTGGGAAGGGGGCTGACCGGGACCTGGCAGGGTCCGTGTAAGCCCCCTTCCCCATCCCAAACCAGTAGCGGGTTCTAAGGGCTTGCCCTTAACGGGGTCCAGGGGCAGCGCCCCTGGCCTTGCCTTCCTTCCCCCCCCGCACCGTGACCGATCAATGCGCGACGAGCGGGCAGCCGGCGGTGGCCATATCCGGGAAAGCGGAGGCGCCGGGGATGCGATCGAGCACGTTGTACAGGTCCCATTCGCTCTTGGACTCCGCCGGCGCCTTGGCCTGCACCAGCAGCATGTCGTGCACCATCAGCCCATCCGGCCGCAGCACCCCGCCCCGCGCGAACATGTCGTTGATGGGCGTTGCCCGCATTTTGGCGGCCACCTGATCCGGGTCCTTCGACCCGATCGCCTGCACCGCCTTGAGGTAATGCAGCACCCCGGAATAGACCCCGGCCTGGGTCATGCTGGGCATCTTGCCATTGACCTTAAAGAAGCGCTGCGACCAGGCCCGGGTCTGGTCATCCAGGTCCCAGTAGAACGACGTCGTGAGCACCAGCCCCTGCGCCTGCTGCAGGCCAATCGCGTGGATGTCATTGATGAAGGCCAGGAACGCCGCCAGCTTCTGCTTGCCGCGGCCAATGCCGAAGGATGCCGCCTGCTTGACGCAGCTGATATTGTCGGGCGGCCCGGCCGCGATGGCGATCACGTCGGCGCCCGAGGCCTGGGCGGCCAACAGAAAACTGCTCATGTCCGGGGTGTTGAAGGGGAACACCGAATGCCCCAGCACCTGCCCGCCCCGCGCGTTGATCAGCGCGGTGCCCACCTTCTCCAGCGAGTGGCCGAAGGCGTAGTCGGGGGTGATGAAATAGAAGGTCTTCGCGCCCCGGTTCAGCAGCGTCGCCGCCGTGCCGTTCGCCAGGCCGGTGCTGTCGAAGGTCCATTGCATCGAATAGGGGGAGCAGAGCTTGCCGGTGAAATCATCCGCGCCGGTGCCGGAGGTGATCATCAGCTTCTTCTTCAGCCGCGACACCCCCTGCACCGCCAGCCCGACGGCGGAGAACGGCACGTCGGCGATGAGATCGACGTTCTGGGTATCGTACCACTCCCCGGCGATGCCCGAGCCGATATCCGGCTTCATCTGATGATCCGCGGAAATCAGCTCAATCGGCTGGCCGAGCGCGCTGCCGCCGGCGTCCGCCACGGCCAGTTGCGCGGCGGCGAGCGAGCCGGGTCCGCTCATGTCAGCGGAGGCATGCGTCATGTCGGTGAGGACGCCGATCTTGACGGCGGCATTGGCGGCGCGGGCGCGACGACCGGCGGTGGCGAGCATGCCGGCCATGGCTGCTCCGCCGAGGAGTTGTCTGCGCTGCATAGGGGATCCCTCCGGTATCGTTTGATTGCGGGTGTTGTAATACCAGGAACCTGAATTGTGGACTCTCCCTTGAGGGAGGGGGGGAGGGGTGAAACCGCGAGGACCTTGCCTTTGCACCCCTCCCCCCAATCCCCTCCCTCAATGGGCGGGGGAGCGTCTGAGGCGTCAACCCGCGGATAATTCCATTACACACAACTTGGAAGCGCACCCGTCTGCGATCACCCCGGCCGGGGGAATGCCCGTATTCCAACTGGACTCCGCGCGCCCCTCCCGTTAATGTTCATATTATGTTCCATACCAGCGCAAACCGGCAAAACGCCGGCGGGGTGCTGCCGGCTGAACGGTTGCGCGCCCTCCGGGACCAGATCGCGCGGATCGAGCGGGCCGGCGCGTCCCGTCCCGGCCAGGTCGTCGGCTTCGGCATTCCGGAGATCGACGCGGCCTTACCTGGCGGCGGGCTGGCACTGGGCGCGCTGCACGAAATGGCCGGGGCGGGCCCGGATACCGAGCATGGCGCCGCCGCGGCGCTGTTCGCGGCCGGGGTGCTGGCCCGCCTGACCGGACCGGTGCTCTGGGTCGTGGAACGCGCCGATTTATTCGCACCCGGTCTGGCTGGGGCGGGCTTGCACCCGGATCGCGTGATCTTCGCCGAAGCCGGCAAGGAGGTACTGGCGACGATGGAAGAAGGGTTGCGTCACCCCGGTCTCGCCGCCGTCCTGGGAGAAATCAATGGCCGGTTGAGTCTGGTCGCGTCCCGCCGGCTGCAACTGGCGGCGGAGCAGACGGGGATTCCGGCCTTCGTGCTGCGCCGCAGCCGGCAGTTCGATGATCCGGCCCTGATGGAACCAACCGCGGCGGTGACCCGCTGGCGGGTGGCCGCCCTGCCCTCTTTGCCCGCTCTGGCACATGCGCCATCGGTGCCCGGCCTGGCCCGGGCGCGCTGGCAGCTGACGCTGACCCGCTGCCGGGGGGGCGAACCAGGGGCCTGGATGGTGGAGGCTTGCGACGCGGCCGGATGCCTCGCGCTGCCGCACGGCCTGCTGGAGGATGCGCGGTTACGTGCGTAGCCGCACCCGCTCCCGATGCAAATTGTAAAGTCCCGCCGCGACCACGATGGCCGCACCGGCCAGGGTGGTCCAGGACGGGACCTCCCCAAACAGGACATAGCCGGCCGCGCCGCCCCAGATCAGCATCGTGTATTCATAGGGGGCCAGCGCTGAGACCGGCGCCAGCCCATAGGCCTGGGTGAACACGCAATGCGCCAGGCCGCTGGAGATCCCCAGCCCCGCCAGCGCCACCCACATCATCAGCGAATCGATGTGCCCCGGCGGGAACATCCCCAACAGCACCACCCCCGCCGCCGCGTGGGAGGTCATGAGCCAGAACGCCTGACACTCCGGCGTTTCGGTGCGCGACAGCTGCCGCGCCATGATACGGGTGAGCGCCATCGTCGTGATCCCCGCCATCAGCAGCGGCAGCGCCGGGGACCACAAATCCCCGCCCGGGCGCAGCATCACCAGCACGCCGGAGAAGCCCAGCAAGGTTGAGACCATCCGCCGCCAGCGAATGCGTTCTTTCAGCATCGGGATGGCCAGCAGGGTCATGATCAACGGCGCGGTGAAGCCCAGCGCGTAGGTGTCGGCCAGCTGCATATGCCGCCAGGACAAGTACCAGCTGGCGGTGGTGAATGAGGACAGCCCGGCCCGCAGCAGCACATAGAACCAGCGCACCGGGATCACCCGGCGCCAGCCCCCGGCCCGGCTGGCCGTCACCGCGAAGACCGCCGCGGCCCCGAACACCCCGCGCCAGAGCAGCGCCCAGGCCACGCCCGCCCCCATGATCGCCCATTTCGCGGCGCCATCACCCAGCGACAGCACCATATAGGCGAAGGCCACCAGCCCAATGCCCCGGATGGTATCGCGGGCATTGTCGGTCAGAACGCGGGCAACCGCGGTGGTTCGTGCGGCCGCCACGGGGACCCTCCTACTGATAGACGCCGACGGTCAGCTGCCGCGGTAGAACGGCTTATCGCCCTTTACCGTGACGCGATACCCGGAACGGGTCTCCGGGAAGTAATCCCACATGGCGATATGCTGCACGCAGCGGTTATCCCAGAAGGCGATGCTGTCAGCCTCCCACCGGAAGCGCACCTGCCAATGCGGGCGGGCGCAATGCTCATACAAGAAGTTCAGAATGGCGGTCGATTCGGCTGCTGGCACGCCGACGATATGGGTGGTGAAGACGGGGTTGACGTAGATCGCCTGCCGACCGGTGACGGGATGGGTGCGGATGACCGGGTGTTCGGCGCGGGGGAAGGTTTTGGGGGCGGCGTCGCCGATAATCTGGTTGGTGCGGCTATAGCCGGGCGCGCCGTCATGCATCGCGGTCAACCCGGCCAGGAACTGGCGCATCGGGGCCGACAGCGCATCATAAGCGGCATACATGCTGGCGAAGACCGTATCGCCGCCAATCGGGGGAATGACTTTCAGGTTCAGGATCGAGCCCATCGGCGGCTCCTGATCGCAGGACACATCCGTATGCCACCGCTCCCCCGAAATGCGCTTCGACTGCGCATCCGCGTGGATCGGCAGGATCTCCGGATGGCCGTCCGGGCCTTTG
>CAIUPC010000085.1 GCA_903900905.1 uncultured Acetobacteraceae bacterium | reverse complement strand
CTTCAGCGGCATCGTTGTTTGTGCGCCCCCATGCGCCTCGGTTCCGGGCACGCCGTCAGTCTATGGGATGGCACGCGTCCGGGGAACCCGGCCTGAAGATCGTTCAATGGAGCGATGGTGGATGCCCGGCCCCCCATGTCTGTTCAGTGCCCGGAGCGGCTCATTTTCTTCTGTTCGGTTAGCACTTCCTTAACCCTTTCCTCCGCATACTTCCCTGTCATCAACTGCGACATGCAGGGGTATGTATTGGACCGGAAACGCATTCCAACGCCGGGATTCCTGGACTCGCGCGAGTATCTCGGCTACGTGGAAGGCGAACGCCGGTGGCGTTCGAAAGACCGTCAGCGCCTCTACACGTGGGACTCTCTGCATGGTGAAGTCGAAGTCTTCGATCGGTGGGGTTACCATATCGGCGTGATTGATGCCGTGACGGGGGAGGCGACGAAACCTTTGCGCCGGGGGAGACGGATTCGTGTCTGACGCCAATCTTGCCAACGCGCCGTTCTTCACCCTCTTCCGCCAAGGTCAGGTGTCCGAAGACGGCGTGAGCGATTTCGTTGCCGCCTGGCATGAGGCATCGGATAACGAGACGCGTTCTCTGCCTGCCTATCTTGGTATGACCGATGAAGAATACGAGGTCTGGGTGCTGGACGGCCGCACGCTGCCGCTGATCCTCGCGGCCCGGTTGGCAGGAACGCCGCTTCGATCCGCCGTTGGCACCTATCTCGCGGAGCTGCGCAAGCACCAACGATATGTCGACGGCACCGCCATCGACCTGCTCACCCGGTGGATCGCCCGCAACCCCCCACCCTAAGCCTTCGGCAACCGCACCAAAAACCGGGCCCCGATCACCTTGCCCGCCGCATCCCGCCGGTTCTCGGCGGAGATATGCCCGTGCAGTGCCTCCACGATCTGGCGGCTGATCGACAGACCGAGGCCGGAGTGCTGGCCGAAGCTCTCCCCCTTCGGGCGCTCGGAATAGAAACGATCGAAAATATGCTCCAGATTGGGTTCGGGAATGCCCGGCCCGTCATCCTCCACGCAGAGTTCCCCCATATCGCCGGCATCGCGCACTTCCACGCCGATCCGCCCGCGTGGCGGGCTGAAGGAGTGGGCGTTGCCAATCAGGTTGCGCAGCACCTGCACCAGCCGGTCCTCGACCGCCCAGACGGCGAATTCCGGGCCGGGGGTCACGACCACCAGTTTCGGATCGTTGTCCATATCCCGCGTCGCCTCATCCAGCTCTTCCAGCGTCCTTAAGATTGGGACTACATCGATACGTTCGGCGGTGGCGCGCGACATTTCCGCATCCAGGCGGGACGCATCGGACACATCGCTGATCAGCCGATCCAGCCGCATCACGTCCTGGCCAATGATGCTCAGGAGTTGGCGTTGGCGGGCGGGATCGTCAATCCGGCGCAAAGTTTCGATGGCGCTACGGATCGATGACAGGGGGTTCTTGATCTCATGCGCGACATCGGCGGCGAAACGCTCGATCGCGTCCATCCGCTCCCACAAAGCGGAGGCGGAATCGGCCAAAGCATTGGCCAGGGCGCCGACTTCGTCGTTGCGGGCCATCAGTGAGTCCGGGACGCTGCCGGTGCGGCCCTGCCCCTCCCGCATGCCGGCGGCGGCGACGGCCAGGCGCAGGATGGGGCGGGCGATGGTCAGGGACAAATACCACGACAGCAGCACCGTCAGCACCAAGGCCAGGCCGAACAGCGCCAGGATCGAAAGGCGGACGGTGAACAGGCTGGCATCGACCTCCCGTGCTTCGCGGGTCAGCAGAACGATGCCGACGGTGTGGCGGTCGCGCTCAACCGGCACCGCGACGGTCACGAGCAGGCGGTTGTCGCGGGTGCGGCGGATATAGGGTGGGGTGTCGGTGCTCTTGCCGGAACTGGTGAGGCGCAGCTCCTCCTTCACATCCGGCTGCCATTCGGGCCCGCCGGCGCCCGGGGTCACGTCCACCTGGGTCGCGGGGCGCTGATGCGGCAGCCAGGACAGGACGGTGTCATAAAGCGCGGTGATGGTCGCCAGGACCGGGGTCTGTTCCGGCGCGGGCGGCAGCGGCTCGGTGCTGATGATGCCGCCAGGGCCCTCGCGCACCCGGGAATCCGCGACCACGGTGCCGTCGGGCCCGTAGAGCTTGGCCTGGGCGTCGGGGGTTGGGTCGGTCAGGCGTCGCAGCAGCGGCTGCGCGATCTCGGCCACCAGTTTGGGGTTGTCGGGGTCGATGCTGCGCACCGCGCTCTCGCCCATGGCGCCGGCGAAGACCTTCGCCTGCTCCCGCAGCGCGCCGACCTGGGCTTCGAGGAGGCCGTTCTGGTACTGGTCGAGGTAGAGGAGCGCCACCACCAGCAAAGCCAGCGGCAGCGCGTTCACCAGCAGAATGCGGCGCAGCAGGGGGGAGACCAGCCGCCGGCGGAACCGGTCGGGCGTGGCGGGTTTGAGCTGCGGCACTCAGTGTTCCTTATAGCGGTAGCCGATACCGTAGAGGGTCTCGATGAAGTTGAAGGTATCATCGACGGTGCGGAATTTCTTGCGCACCCGCTTCACGTGGCTGTCGATGGTGCGATCGTCGACATAGGTGTTCTCCCCATACGCGGCGTCGATCAGCTGGTCGCGGCTTTTGACCATGCCGGGGCGGGCGGCGAGGGCCTTGACCAGCAGGAACTCCGTCACCGTCAGCTGGATGTCCTGACCGAGCCAGGTGCATTGATGCTTGGTGTCGTCGAGCACCAGATTGCCGCGGCTCAGCACGCCGCCGGGGGGCGCGCCGGAGCCTTCCGCCTTGCCTGCTTCGTTGCGGCGGAGCAGAGCGCGGATCCGCTCGATCAGCAGGCGCTGGCTGAAGGGTTTGGTGATGTAGTCGTCGGCGCCGAGGCGCAGGCCCATCAGCTCATCCACTTCCTCATCCTTCGAGGTGAGGAAAATCACCGGCATGGAACTGCGCTGGCGCAGGCGCTGCAGCAGCTCCATCCCGTCCATGCGGGGCATTTTGACGTCGAGCACCGCGAGATCCACCGGCCGCGCGGTCAGGCCCTGCAGGGCGCTTTCGCCGTCGGTGTAGGTGCGGACCTGGAAGCCTTCCTGCTCCAGCGTCATGGCGACGGAGGTGAGGATGTTGCGATCATCATCCACGAGGGCGATGGTCTGTTTGGCCGGGGTCTCTTTGGGCGATACGGTCATTGGCGTGCTCCGTCCTGCGATCCAGGCGAATTATGGCAGGCAATTGTGGCGCATTGCGGATGGAAGGTGAACGAAAGATGGCACGGAGCGAGGACTCCCCGATTTGGGCGGCGCGGCAGCTGTTGCGGGCGTCGCGTTCGGCGACTTTGGCGAGTTCGGCTTTGGGGCAGCCCTTCGCGTCGCTGGTGACGCCGGCCTGCACGCCCGATGTGTCGCTGCTGCTGTTCCTGTCGGACCTGTCGGAGCATACGCGGCATTTGCGGGCGGATGCGCGCTGCTCCCTGCTGATATGCGGTTCGGCGGTTGAGGCCAATCCGCAGACCGCGCCACGGGTGACGGTGACCGGGCTGGCGGAGGCGATCGACGATCCCGCCGCCAAGGCGCGGTATCTGGCGATCCATCCCTATGCGTCGCTGTACGCGGCATTCGCCGACTTCTCGATCTGGCGGATCCGGCCGATGGGCGCGCTGTATGTCGGCGGGTTCGCCCGGGCGGTGCGGCTGCGCGGCAGCGAACTGGCGCCGGACCCGGCGGTTGTGGCGGCGATCGGTGCAGCCGAAGCGAGCATCATCGCCCATTGCAACCAGGATCATCCCGCCGCGCTGGCGGCCATCGCGGGTGAGGCGGGGGATTGGCGCATGGTTACGGCCGATATCGACGGATGCGATCTGGCGTTGGAGGACCGTGTCATCCGCGTCCCATGGTCCGCACCGGTGACCTCCGCGGACGAAATCAGGACGGAGTTGGTGCGCCTGGCGCGCGCGGCCCGGGCGGCGGCTGAATCAACTTTGGGGTGAACGGGCCCTACCGCGGCCAGTTCACCCGCGGTTCGGCGCGTGGCTCCATGCGCGGTTCCATCCGGGGTTCCTGCCGCACTGGCGCATCACTGCGCCGCGCCGGGCGCGCCGTGGGGGGCGGGGGAGGGCGGTCATCCATCCCGTCGTCGTCATACATCTCATGCGCGGCCGGCGGAATCGGCGGCCGCACGATGGTGGGTTCCACCACCCTTGTCACCGGCGGGGCGGTGTAGTGGTCATCGAAATCCGACACCACCTCCCGTCTTCCCCCGGTATCCGGCAGGCGCAGGGAGAGCAGCCGGATCTCGTGCTGGATTTCATCCAGGCGGGCGTCAATCGACTCCAACCGGGCTTTCACGCCCAACACGCTGAACGGCATGAACAGGAAAACCAGCCCGTATAACGAGCCGAGCAGCAACAGGGCGAGCGGCACCCACCAGGGCACCCAGTCGGGAAGGTCGAGGTTGATGGACATAGCGGCAGCCTAGCACCGCTGGGTCTCGGGTTAAACGCCTGATGGGTGGATTTCTCCGCTGCTTCGTGCAAAGTCGGGGCATCATGATCTTGCTCACGCCCGGCCCTGTGATGACCCGTCCCGAGGTGCGCGCCGCGCTCGCTCAGGACATAGCGCCGTGGGACAACGATTTCCGCGGGGTTTACGCAGACGTACTACAGCGTGTGCTGGCCATCGCGGGCGGCAACCCTGGCGCGCATGTGACCTTGCCGCTGCAAGGCTGCGGCCATTTCATCGTTGAGGCCTCGGTTCGCACCTTCGTCCCCGCTGGTCGCAAGATTTTGATCCCGGCGACGGGGTCCTATTCCGACCGAATGATCCGCCTCGCGCGCGAAGCGGGGCGGATTCCCGTCGTGCTCCCGATCGCGGCGAATACGCCCGTTGACCCCCTGGCGATTGAGGCGGCGCTGGAGGCGGATGCGTCCATCTCCCATGTCGGGCTGGTCTATTCGGAAACCGGCAGCGGCGTCATCCATGATGCCGAGGCTGTCGGCCGCGCCGTCCACCGCGCCGGTCGGCGGCTGATCGTCGATGCGGTCTCGGCTTTCGGGGCGCTGCCGTTTACGCTCGCCAATCAGCCGGAAACGGACGCGATCGTCTTCACCTCCAACAAGTGTATCGAAGCCCTGCCAGGCATCGCCTTCGCCATCGCGCCGGTGCACCGGTTGCGTGACTGCGTGGGGCAGGCCGGCAGTTGGTCGTTCGATCTGGCTGATATTCTGACGTATTCAGAGCAGCGCGGCTCCAGCCGGCCGCGCTTCACCCCGCCGGCGCAGGTGGTGGCGGCGTTCAACCGGGCGCTTGATTTTTATGACGCGGAGGGGGGGCGGATTCCCCGCCTCGCCCGCTACACCGCCAACATGCGCACTTTCTATGACGGCATGGTTGGTCTCGGCCTCACGCCCTGCCTGCCAGCCGAACGCCAGGGCCCCATCATCGTCAATATCCAGGCGCCGGACGATCCGGCGTGGGATCTGCAGCGGTTCGTCGACGCGTTGAAGGCGCGCGGCGTGCTTATCAGCAACTTCTTCAATACGCCGGACCCCAGTTTCCGCGTCGGTTGTATCGGCGCCATCACTCCCGACGACATGCGGGTGGCGGTGGCGGCGATGGACTCGGCGCTTGGGGAAATCGGCATCACCCGCCGGGAGGCAGCATGTCCGTAAATCCAGATCTCGAAATTGCCCGCGCCGCCACGCTCCGCCCTATCGGCGAAATCGCGGCGAAACTGAACATCCCCGATGAGGCGATTGAGCCTTACGGCCGCCACAAGGCCAAGATCGGCCTTGATTTCGTCAGCGCCCTGGAAGGCCGCCCGGATGGGGCGCTGGTGCTGGTGACCGGCATCAACCCGACCCCGGCCGGCGAAGGCAAAACCACCACGACCGTCGGCCTCGGCGACGCGCTCAACCGTATCGGCAAGCGCGCCACCATCTGCCTGCGCGAGCCGAGCCTCGGCCCGAGTTTCGGCATGAAGGGTGGTGCGGCCGGCGGTGGCTACGCCCAGGTGGTCCCGATGGACCAGATCAACCTGCATTTCACCGGCGATTTCCACGCCATCACCTCGGCCAACAATCTGCTCGCGGCGATGATCGACAACCACATTTACTGGGGCAACAGCCTGGGCATCGACCCGCGCCGCATCTCCTGGCGCCGCTGCCTGGATATGAACGACCGGTCGCTGCGGTCGATCGTGGGCTCATTGGGTGGGGTCGCGAACGGCTTCCCGCGTGAGGACGGGTTCGACATCACGGTCGCCTCCGAAGTGATGGCGGTGTTCTGCCTGTCGCGTGACCTGGCCGATTTGCAGGAACGCCTGGGCAAGATGATCGTGGCGCAACGCCGCGATGGCTCGAACGTGACGGCCAAGGACATCAAGGCCGATGGCGCCATGGCGGTGCTGCTGAAGGACGCGCTGGCCCCCAATCTGGTGCAAACGCTGGAGGGTTCGCCCGCCTTCGTGCATGGCGGTCCCTTCGCCAATATCGCGCATGGCTGCAACTCCGTCATGGCGACCCGCGCCGGGCTGAAGCTGTCCGACGTGGTGGTGACGGAGGCCGGGTTCGGCGCCGATCTGGGCGGTGAGAAATTTTTGGACATCAAGTGCCGGCAGGCGGGGCTGAAGCCGTCCTGCGCGGTGGTGGTGGCGACTGTGCGCGCGCTGAAGATGCATGGCGGCGTGGCGCGCAATGCGCTCGGGCCGGAGAATGTGGAAGCGGTGCAGCGCGGCATCGCCAATCTGGCGCGGCATGTGGAGAATCTCGGCAAGTTCGGTCTGCCGGTGGTGGTGGCGGTGAACCACTTCACCTCCGACACCGTCGCGGAATTTGAGGCTATTCGCGACGCGATGGCGGCGATGGGCGTGGAAGCCATTTCCTGCACCCATTGGGCGCATGGTGGCGCCGGGGCGGAGGCCTTGGCGCATGCGGTGGTCAAGCAGATCGACTCCGGCAAGGCGGCGTACAAGCCGCTCTATCCGCTGGAGCTGAAGCTGGCCGACAAGATCCGCGCGATCGCCACGGGGATCTATGGCGCGGCCGATATCTCGGTGCCGGATGCGGTGGCGAAGCGGTTGAAGGCGTTTGAGGACGCGGGTTTTGGGGATGTGCCGGTCTGCATCGCCAAGACGCAGTACAGCCACACGTCGGATCCGACCGTGATGGGCGCGCCGACGGGCCACATCCTGCCGGTGCGCGAAGTGCGCCTGTCGGCGGGGGCGGGCTTCGTGGTGGCCGTGTGCGGAGAGATCATGACCATGCCCGGCCTGCCGCGCGTGCCGGCGGCGGAGACGATCATGCTGAACGCGGACGGGGAGATCGAGGGGCTGTTCTGATCCCGTCCATATGAGGATTATCGAAAACCTGGACGGTTGTCTGGGTTTTTGATAGTCAGGCCTGTGCCGATCGTTCTGACGATCCGCGGAATTCGTGTGGCGATTTACGCCAACGATCATCCTCCACCCCACGTCCACGCGGTCGGACGAGGCGGGGCTTTGGCGAAATTCGAACTGAATTGTCCTCACGGCCCGGTCACACTGGTTGGTCAGACTGGTTTTCGTTCGACCGACATCCATGACATCGGTCGAGCGTGGCCGCTTTGCTGCCCGCACTTTGTGCGCAATGGAGAGCGATCCATGGCTGAGTTCCAGATGCCAACCCCGCGGGAATTCGATGCGATCACGCGGCGGACCGAGCAGCGCAAGACACATCACCTCCTTGCCGTCGCCGCCCGCTATGATCGGCGGTCCGGCCGCGTGATGATTGCGCTGAACACCGGAGCGGTGGTTGGCTTTCCGCTGGCGGTGTTGCCCGGCCTGGAGAACGCCACCCCTGACGATCTGCGGAAGATCGAGATCGAGGGCGGGGGCTACGGAATGCGGGTCGCGCGCCTCGACGCGGATATTTCGATCCCGGCACTGCTGGCGGATCAGCTTGGTTCGACCATCATGAAGCATGCGGTCGCGCGGGTGAGCGCGTCCCAGGCGAATGGGCGCCTGGGGGGGCGTCCACGGAAGGCAGCATAAACCGTTGCCGGTTACGGCGTTGCGTTTCCAGCCCCCGCCATCCGCTGAAAATGTCCAAAGCGCAGGCTGAGGTGATGGGTCTGCCCTTGCAGGTCCAGCACCTCCGCCGTCGCGTTGGGATCGAATCGGATCTCCTTCTGCCCGGCCAGATGCACGATGCCGACCTTGGCGTAGGGGTAGTAGAACTCCACGATCGCCGGTTGGCTCATGTCTACCCGCCAGGGCCGGATGTAGTTGCAGGTGGTCGGCAGCAGCTCCACCGGCAGCCCGTCCTGGTAGACCGACAGCCCCATGGCGATCTGATCTGACGTGAACGGCTTACCGCCATTGCGGAAGATGAAGGCCTGCCAGCGGCGCAGCGCCTCCCAATGCGGCGAATCGGCGCGCAGGGCGAACACGCCGGCATTCAGTAGCGCGCGAGTCCCGAGGTCCCGCAGCACCTTGAGCGGCAGCCCGGCATGGCGGCCATTCTTGAAATTGAAGCTGCGCAGCTGCGCCAGCCCGCCGATACCGCCAAACAGGAACCGGACATCGGCCTGGCGCTCCCAATAGCGGCCGGCGCCGGGCACGATGGCCAGCGCGCCGTTCTGTTGCGCGGCGCCGTGCATGAGGCGGACCGCGCTATAATCCTGAACCCAGGTATCGGCATCGAGCCACAGCAGGGTCTCAAAGCCAGGGAACAGTTGATCCAGCCAGAGCTTGCCGAAATTGGCGGCCAGAGCCGGGCGCTTGCGCAAGGCGCCGGCGGGGAAGCTCGGATGGTCGGGGACCCGCACCACCAGGGCACCGCTGGCTGTCAGGGCGGCGGCCTGCTCCGGCGTCAGCCCGGCATCGATGACGCCGAAGACCGGTGGCTCCGCTGGCGCGGCGGCCAGCAGCGACTGCCGCAACTCATCGATCAATGGGAAATAAACCGAGTCGCCGCCGGTCACGATAATGGTGGTCTGGGTCATACGATGGGGGGGAAATCGGCCATGCCACATGATAAAGAGTGGCGTTCGCCGCCGTCCAGCCATGCGCCGCGGCCATCTTCGCGTATTTTCCTGGCCCCGTACGTGTTGCCTGCCTGGGAACCCCATGTTAGACGCCCCGCTGCCGGTCGGGCGGCCGGTTCTTTTCACGCCCGCGTTTCGGCGCGGCTTATAGATATGGAACACCCCGTGGCGTCAGAAGCTACGACAATCGCATCCGGTGGCGGTCTGGTCGATCGCTACGCAGCCGCGCTTTATGCCCATGCCGACGATCTCAACGCGCTCGACGCGGTGGTCTCGGAAATGGACGCGCTTGGCCGCTTGATCGACTCGAGCGCCGATCTCCGCCGTATGCTGGAATCACCGCTGATCGATGTCGCCAGTGCGACCAAGGCGGCGATGGAGATCCTGGAATCGCATGGTTTCGGCAAGGCGGTGCGTGATTTCGTCGGCGTGATCGCCGGCAACCGCCGCCTGAAGGCGCTGCGGGAAATCGTGGTGGCCTTCGCGTCTCTGGTGGCTGAACGCCGTGGTATTACCACCGCGCATGTCGCCTCGGCGCAGCCTTTGAATGATGTGCAGCGCCAGTCGCTGCGCGCCCGTTTGATCGAAGCCGGCTACGGCAACGTCAATATTCTGGAGCATGTCCAGCCGGACCTGCTCGGCGGCCTGGTCGTCCGGATCGGTGCCCGCTTGTATGACACCAGTTTGAAATCCCGGCTGCAACGTTTGCAGTACGCCATGAAGGGAGCCGCTTGATATGGAGATCCGCCCCGCCGAGATCTCGGAGATCTTGAAAAAGCAGATCGCCGCGTTCGACACCGAAGCCAATGTCGCCGAGACCGGTCAGGTCCTGTCGGTCGGCGACGGTATCGCCCGCGTGTTCGGCCTGCAGAACGTGATGTCCGGTGAAATGGTCGAATTCCCTGGCGCGGGCATTCGCGGCATGGCGCTGAATCTGGAAACCGACAACGTCGGTATCGTGATTTTCGGCGATGACCGCCAGATTCGCGAAGGCGATACCGTATCCCGCACCGGCTCGATCGTGGACGTCCCTGTCGGCATGGGCCTGCTTGGCCGCGTTGTCGACGGTCTGGGCAACCCGATCGACGGCAAGGGGCCGCTGACCAATGTCGTCCGTGGCCGCGTCGAAGTGAAGGCGCCCGGCATTATCCCCCGGAAATCGGTGCATGAACCGATGCAGACCGGCCTGAAGGCGATCGACGCCCTGATCCCGGTTGGCCGTGGCCAGCGCGAGTTGATCAGTGGCGATCGCCAGACCGGCAAGACCGCGGTGATCATCGACACGATCCTCACCCAGAAAGGTGCCCACGCCCGCACCTATGAGACGAAGAAGCTTTACGGCATCTATGTCGCGCTCGGGCAGAAGCGTTCGACCGTTGCCCAGCTCGTCCGCACGCTGGAAGAAAATGGCGCGAT
>CAIUPC010000084.1 GCA_903900905.1 uncultured Acetobacteraceae bacterium | reverse complement strand
CTGCCTCCCCAAAGGCCGCTGGCCCGATGATGCCGAGCCCCAGCCCCAGTGACGTGCGATGATTATCGACGTCCTGAATCAGCGACACCGTGCCCATCACAACCGCCGCATAAGGCCGATCATTGTGCAGCGTATCGCGCCCGGCGCTGAAATATGGGGTGTAGATCGTGTGGGAGACTTCCAACCCCAGCCACCGCCGTCTCGCGGGGCCCAAAACCGCGTCCCCCAGATTGGCCATGAATGCCGGCACATGATCGGGCGCGGAAGTATAGGCAATCCGTCCACCACTTGTAAAGTAGCTGTCGGAACCCGGGCGCGTGGAATCATTCTCAAGCTGCAGCGTAAACGTCGCGGGGCCGGGAGTCGCTGCCGGTTGGGCCATGGCGGCGCATGCAAAACCAATGACCGTGAAAGCGACCACTGCGACCGCCAGGGTTCGTGACAAATTGGCAGTGGTGCCATATCTCATTTCGGTAACCCCCCGGTTGGCGATCTTGGAGTTGTAGTGCAAGGAGCGTAATGCTAACGCTGGCTCAGATCATGATATCACGCTGCGGATACTCTTCAACCTGGCAGGGCCACGCGGCTGGAATCCTACCCGCGCATTGGAAGGTATGTCAAAATGAAGGTTGTCGTCCTTGGTAAACCCGGGGGAATTACGCGCTTAACCGAAGACATCGCAGAGGATTTTCGGATAGGGGAACATACCGTATCTGTTTTGGCAACACGAAACCCGGCACTCAACCGGTCATTGGAACGGATACTTCTGAATCCGCGCTTCGGTGCCCCCCTGGCCGCATGGACCGCGCGGCGCGTGAAACACATCGCGCCTGACCTTATGCTCGCTGTCGGCGTTCTGGGGCAATTCTCTGCAACGATGATGGAGCATCTGGCCGCCCTCCCTGGACGCCCCCCCCTCATCGGCTGGATAGGAGATGTCTTTACCGAACGCGATGCAGCCGTTGCGAATTGTTTCGATATAATTTGTTACACAGACACCGGCATGGTCGCGATGCACGCCCAGCTTGGGTTTCGCTCGAAGGCCGTGTTTTTGCCGCTTGGTGCTTCGCGCGGGTTGCCGACGCAAGACGCACCCGGCCCCCGGTCATTGATGCTTGCCATTGCCGCTGCACCCACCCCGGAACGGCGCGATCTGTTGGCGCAGATATCAGAGCCCATTAATATTTTTGGTCCCGGCTGGCAGGCCAAGGGCATGGAGGTTCTCTCCCACCACAAACGCGATGCGAGAAGAATTGACGCGCCGGAACTTGCCAAAATATATGCCCGCCACATGGGCGCTTTAAATATACGGAATGAGATTAATGTTATTAACGGATTGAATCAGAGACATTTCGCTCCATACACCATCGGAACGCCTGTTATTACAGATTCTCTGCCGGATATATCCGCGTGCTTCGATCCTGGTCACGAAATATTAGTCTATCGCGACGCGCCCGAGTTAAACGAAATCTACGCCGCACTGCGACGAGACCCCTCCAAAGCCGCGGCGATAGGAGCCGCCGGGCAGCGGCGGGTACTGGCACAGCATACCTACTCGCACCGCTTGTTGGACATCGCAAATATGATTGGTATTAAGACGGAAAAAATCAGGTCAGCATAAAACAAATCGGAATATTTTCTGACCCGTGCCGGGAGCCCGAATAGGCCTGCCCGGCGTTTGGATCGCATGCGGGTGCACCACCGTACACTGCTATCCGGCTATTTGACGATACGCCGGAAGCTCCACAGAGTTAAGAGGAACTTATAATGCGGGACATAACCGGCGAAGGGAACCCAACCCCCAATGGAATAACCCCTGCCCCCGCTTGTATGCCTGGGCGGCACTGGCCGTGGCTATTACTGATGGCCCTCATCGGCACAGCCAGTTGCCTGCCGTTCCTGCAAAGCGTGACATGGGTCGGCGACGAAGGCGTGCTGCTCCACGGCGCCCAACGCCTCCTCCAGGGTGATCGCCTCTACGCCGATTTTTTTGAGTTTTTGCCGCCCGGAGGGTTCCTGCTCTCCGCGGCATGGCTCAGCATCACCGGACTATCGAGACAAGCGGCCCGGCTGCTCGTGATGCTGACCGTGACCGGCATCGCCTGTTTCACGTATCTCGCCTGCTGGCAGGCATCCCGGAACAGGGCGCTCGCGGCACTGCTCGCGGGCGGCTGGGTTTTGACGACACAGGGCAGTCAAACGCAGCTAAGCCACCACTGGTTCACGACTCTGTTCGCGATGATCGCAGCCTGGGCAGCCCTCGCGGAACGCGAAACGCCCCAACCGCCGCGATACCTGGCGTGGATCGCGGGGGGGGGCGGCCGGTGCGGCTTTGATGGTAACCCCCACACGGGGCGCACTCGCCTTAATTGCCTGCGCGGCGTTTTATATTTTATCAAAACAAAGAAAAATAACCTCACTTACGTTGTATTCTCTGGGGTGTCTGCTGGTCCCTGTCATTTGCTTCTCCTGGCTGGCTATCAACGAATCACTGATGAGCGCCTATGAAGACGTCATCCAATTCACCGCGCATCGCTATGCGGGAATCCAGGCGTCAAAATTCGGTGCGGGATCCGGCACGCAGACTTACGCCATGCCGTATCTGTTCCAGGCAACAGCCGCGTTAGGACTCATCGTATGCATCCATGGCTGGCGAAGCCGCCGGGAAGACCGGATGACCCAATACTGCCTGGCCATCCTGTGGCTGGCCGGTCTCGCGGGATGTTTTCCACGGCCGGATATTTTCCATATCGCCTTCGCGGTGCCGCTGGCTCTGCCCCTGCTGGCTTACGGCCTCAACAGCCTGCTTAAAAACCTGAGACCAGCCTACCGTTATGCGTTCTGGGCCGTTGCGATCGCAGCGTACCTCCCGCCCGCGAATATCCTGATCAAGACGGCGAACAGAACCCTTCATAGCCCAATGGTGACGACCCCCCTCGGGCCTCTCGTCTTCCCCGGTCAACCCGACATGCCCGGATTATTCGCAGCAGTCGCGGCGACGCCACCCGGTGATGGGTATTTGTTTTACCCCTATATGCCGCTCCTACCCGTTTTGACCGCGCACAAGCAGATGTCGCGTTATGATCTTTTCACTCCCTATTACACAACAGCTGACCAATATAAAGAAACCTGCCTGTCAGCGCTGAACGGGGCAGCCTGGCTGGTAATCGATGTGCGATGGCTGCAAATCGATTACCTCCGGCGCGTATTTCCGGCCATGCAGAACACACTTCCGCCGGAAACAGAGCATTTCCATAATGCTTTAATGAGCAACTACGATCTTATCGCCACCGCCCCCCCATACGAATTACGCCGGCGCCGGGACACAATTCCGGTAACCGCATGCGATTCGATATCGGGGTGATTGCCAGTCGTCCCGACGCTCTAACCCGCCGAGCGCACCGCCGGGAATACCTCCTCGGAGATCAACTGCATCTGTTCCATCGCCAGACTGGCCGGCATGCCGACCCAATGAATACCAAGAATCAAAGTGTTGACACCAAAACGGCGCTTCAGGACCAGGATCTGCTCCACCACTTCGGCCGGAGAACCGAACAGGAAGCGATCGTTCATCAGATCCTCAAAATCGCCGCTGAACGCGTCGCCTGACGGCATGACCTTGTCTTGCCCCCAGTCTTTATAGGCTTTGTATTTCGCCTCCAGCGACGGCCGCGCCAGGCGGACCGCTTCTTCGCGGGAG
>CAIUPC010000083.1 GCA_903900905.1 uncultured Acetobacteraceae bacterium | reverse complement strand
TGAAAAGGCACAGTTTTCGGGGAGATACCCCTCCCCCCCCCTCCCTCAAGGGGAGGGGGAGTCAACTTCAACGGCGTCTGGTATCACTCGTCATACGGCCCTCCGTCGGCATGACGGGAGTTCCCGCAACGGTACGTCAATGGCTCGGGCCCCTGCTATCAGTCTGCAACGGATACCCATCCATCCCAGGCGCGGCGATGCCGAGATGGTGCATGATACTGGGGGCCAGATCGGTGATATGTGCCGCGGACTGCCGCTCACCGCCCGCCGCGAAGCCGGGACCATCGATCAGCAGCACCGGCGACTGCTCAAATCGTGCCAGGCCGCCATGCTGGCCACAGCCAAGCCGATCGGGCTTGTCCCAGCGGGGCTTTGCCACCAGCGATCGGCCGGGGATGCCGTAGGCGTTCACGCCCTCGTCCGCCGCCATCGACACCGCGAAAGCCAGTCCCTGATGGGGCGCCTGGCCAATCGCGCCCAGGGTATCAGCGTCGAACACCTGCCCGGCCCAGTTCTGGGCGCGTAGGAAGGTGCCCAGCCGCCCCCGCAGATGGTCATGGCTGGGCTGGAGGTAGATGAGGCTCGACGTCCCGTTCGCCATGGCCACGATCTCGGACGAATCAGCAGCAGATTTCAGGCCCGCGGCGATCAATTCGGCCTCGACATCGATCACCCCGCTCACGGTCTCATGCCCATGGTCGGACCCGATGATCAACAGGATGTCATCGCCACGCGCCCGCTCCTTCGCCACGGCGTCCATCACCAGGCCGGCGTTCTCATCGGCTGCCCGGAGAACCGCGAGATGTTCGGGCGAGCCCAGCGGCACGTTGTGCTGGATGTGATCCGGCTCCCCCAGCCAGAGCAGCGCGAAGGCGGGGCGGCGATCGTGCAGGACCTCCGTCACGAAGCGTTCCGTCATCGCCCGGTCGCCCGCTGCGTCCAGCGTGACCTGCAACGGATCCGCCACCGGCGCGCGGCCGGGGCCGACTGATACGACCCGATGGTAGACATGCCCGAAGCCGTCGGGATCATGCGCCACCGCCGCACCGGGGGAGACGTTGTTAAACACGATGGCGCCACCATGCGGGGCCAGCCGTTCCGCCAGTGTCGGGACGGCCAGGGAGCGCCCGGTCACCGCCCGTTTATGGCCGAGAAAATCGGGACGGCCGACATCGTGGGGAACCAGGATGCCATCCTCCAACAATGCCACCGCGTTGCCTTGCAGCATGTGCCGCGCCGGATGGCAGCCGGTGGCGAAGGTGGCGGAGACCACCCGCGTGGCGGAGGGGAAGGCGGTGCGAAAGGCCGGAAACCGCTCCGCCATCGCGGCGAGGCGCACCAAATTCGGGGTGCGGGCGGCATCGACGAAATCGCGGCGGAGACCATCGAGGATCACCATGACGGCACGGCGCATGCGAGGGGTTCCTTCCTTGACAGGCGGGGACGGGCGGCGACTGTATCCGATCAACGGACGCGGCCAACGGGGGACACAGTGAAGTTATTTTATCAGAGCATGGGCGTAGCCCGGCGGTCGGAATCCGGCCCTTATGCGCGGGCTTTGTCCAAAGTGCTGACCGATGCGGCGGCCCCGGGGACCGAGGTATCGGTCTTTGGCCTCGCCCCCGGCAAGGCATTGGCGGATCAGTACCGCTACCTGGAATATCTGGATACAGCGGAAATCCTCGATAACGGCCTGCGCGCGGAGCGCGAAGCCTATGATGGTTTCCTGATTGGCAATGTGTTCGAGCCCGGCCTGTATGAGCTGCGGGAAGTATTGAACATTCCCGTGATGGGTTTAACCGAAGCTTCGGTCCATATGGCGTCGCTGATGGGCGCGAGCTATTCGATCATCAATGTAAACCCGAAATTCACCCGCCGCGTCAACGAGAATGTCGCCCGCACCGGGCTGGGATCGCGGATGGTGTCGATCGATGAGATGAAAATCGAAGGCGGCCGGGCGGTGGATCTGGCGTTCGAGGATGAAGCGGTCCGCGCCAGCGTCGTCGAGCAGTTCAACACCGCGGCGCGGATCGGCATTGCCAAGGGGGCGGAGACGGTTATTCCCGCGGGCGGTATCGTCATGACCATCCTGGCCCATGCCGGCGTTCACGCGGTCGATGGCGTGCCGATCGTGAATGGGCTGATCGCGATCTTGAAGATGGCGGAGATGGCGGTGCAGGTCCGGCAATTGACGGGCGGTTTCACCAGCAAGCGGATGATGTATGCTCCGCCGACGGGCAGGCTGCTGGCCGATATTCGCGCGGTTTACGGGGCGCATGTCTACCCGGGCGCGGTTTGATCGAGGCCCGGCTATTGGGTCATGGAGACATTGGCCATGCGCGGAATGCGGAACGGCACGAAGCCGCTGACGTTTGAACGCACGGCCTGCATTTTGGGCAATGATCCGAAGGGCAGCGCATACACCCGCTCCAACGCCAGCTTTTGCATGCGCGCGAAGGCTGCCTGACGCCCGGGCGCCGTCGGCATTGTGTTCATATCGGCCCAGGCTGCGATCAACTCCGGATCGCCCATGCCATCCTTCGGCCGATACGTCGCATTCGGATCAGCGAGGTACTGCATCGTCGCGAGCGGGCCGAGCGCCGGCTGCGTGCCCCAACCGGTGAAATGGAAATTCCAGCCCATATCGGACTTCTGCGCCATCTGCACCGATGTCGGCCAGTCCACCACCTTCATCTGCGCGTTGATCCCAACGGCCTGGAGCTGCTGCTGCACCACCAGCGCCGAGTTATACATCGACGGGTAATCATTGTTCGTCAGCAAGATCAGCGGTTCCCCTCTGTACCCGGCCTGAACCAGGTACTGTTTGGCCAGTTCGGGCCGCTTGATGTTGTAGGTCTCCTTCCCCGCATCGGTGTAGCCGGGCTGGTTGGGATACTGGAACCCGACATTGAGGGCGTAATGGCCATCCGACGCGGCCTCCATGATCTCATCCATGTCCAGCGCCGCCTGCACCGCCTTGCGAAACAGCAGATTGTCTGTCGGCGGCGCAGCGGTATTGGGATTGGCCGTCTGGATCCACCAGTTGGGCAGCGGCAGGATGGTGATCGCGGGGTCAGCTTTCAGCTCTGGCAGAGATTTCGCGGGGATATCTTCCACCCCCTGCAATTCGCCCGATTTCAGGCCAGCGACGCGGGCACCGCCCTCGGTCACGATACGGAAGGTGACGGTGTCGAGGCAGGCTTGCTTATAACCGCCGAAACCGGTCCGGGTTTCGTAGCGGGTGTTGGGCTTGTAGCCGTCGAAGCGCCTGAGTTTCACGAAGCTGCCGGGGACCGATTCCATCAACTGGAACGGCCCGGTGCCGATGGGGCGCGTCAGCTGCTGCGCCGGGACATCGCGGAACTCCGCCGGGATGATCACGATGGGAACGCTGAACGCGCTCAAAACCTCAATGAATGTCGGCTGTGCGGCCTTCATGGTGATGACGAAGGTGGCGGGATCCGGCGCCTCCCACCGCGCGACATTGTTCAGGGTGCCGCGTTGATTGCCGACTTTGCTGTAGCGATCGAAGGAGGCGGCGATATCAGCGGAGGTCATCGGCTTGCCATTATGGAACAGCACCCCGGATCGCAGCGAGAATGTGTAGGTCAGATGGTCCGCGGACTCGGTCATGGAGTCCGCGAGTTCCAGGATCGGATCGCCGTTCTCATCCCGCGTCATCAGGGATTCGTAGATGTTCATCGCGATGTTGCGGGTCGAGGTCGCCGAGGATGTCATCTGGTCGAGGGTGTTGAAATTCGCTTCTTGACCGAAGACAAAATCACCGCCCATCGTTGGGCAATGGAAGGGCGCCGCGCGACCGGCCTCCGTCATTGAGAGCAAACCAAGCACCAAGCCGAGCGCCACCGAAGTGCTTCGCCGCATCCACCGCATTCCCCGCGCCATTAACCCGTGCGTCCGGGGTTGATGGCCCGGTTCGAACTGCGACCCTGGGCGCTGGGCGGTGGTAACGTCAAGTCACACCAGACGCCGTTGAAATTGACTCTCCCCTTCCCCTTGAGGGAGGGGGTTGGGGGGAGGGGTATCTCCCCGAAAACTGTGCCTTTTCAC
>CAIUPC010000082.1 GCA_903900905.1 uncultured Acetobacteraceae bacterium | reverse complement strand
GGCCGGTTTTGGGGGGCGTGTTTGTCATACCGCGCATCGTACCCTGGCGGCGGGGGATGGCAAGCGGGGGCTTTATCCTTGGGGGTGATGCACGTCGTGCACCACGATGCCGCCGAATTCCGTGGGCATCTTCAGCCATTCTTTATGGGTCAGCGTGGCGGCCGCATCGCGCAGCCCGGCTTCCCAATGCACCCGCATGGTCTCGGCGGAGAACTCATAATCCTTCGACTGCCCCTCATACGCGGCCTGTTGGTAAATCAGATGCAGGATCGCGATCTCCGCCTGATCGTTCAGCGCCTCCTTCATCGCGGCTTCTTCCGGGGTCAGCAGGGCTACAGGCACTTTGTCCAGGACCTGTTTCAGCATCTGGTTTTGCCGGTGCGCCGCCGCGGCCTGGTCGGTCACCAATCGGGTGCGGCTGGAATATTGGATGTCTTTCTGGCGCGCCAGGACCTCCGGCATCGTACGCGGCAGCGGCCCTTGCGCGCTGAACAGATCGACCTGGAAGATCAGCTGATCCATTGAACCGCCCCGATCCAGCACATGCTGCAGCGGCGTATTGGACACAAGGCCGCCGTCCCAGAACCAGTCGGTCCCGATCCGCACCATCGGCAGAGCCGGGGGCAGGGCGCCGCTGGCCATGACATGCTCCGGCCCGATCGTCTCGTCTTCCCGGTCGAAATATTGGAAGTTGCCAGTCAGCACATCGACCGCCCCGGCGGCATAACGCACCGGCCCTTTGTTCAGCAGGTCAAAATCGATCAACGATATCAGAGTCTTGGCCAATGGCGCGGTATCGTAAAACGCGGTGGCGGTGGGGGCGCCAGGCGGGCTCACCCAGGGGTTCGGTACGGTGGGATGGAAGAAGCCCGGCTGGCCGAAGGCCGTCGTCAGAAACGACGACCACTGACCCAGCACGCCCCGGGTCAGATCGTCGAAGGCGGGGAAGAGAGAGATTGGCCGGGCGGTGATCGTTTCCCAGAACTGCCGCAACCGCGCGACCCGGCGTTCGGGCGGGTTGCCGGCGATGATGGCACTGTTGATAGCGCCGATGGACACGCCGGCGACCCAGTCGGGTTCGAGCCCGGCCTCATGCAGGGCCTGATACACGCCGGCCTGATAGGCCCCCAGCGCGCCGCCACCTTGTAAAACCAGAGAAATTCCGGTGCACCCGGCGGGCCGCCAGGGGGAGGCTGAGATATCAGGCATGGCACGTCCTTGTGCTTGTATCGGCTGGGCGGAACGGTATCATGCTGCGTTGCAACAATGAAGGATACCGCGATGTCCCAGGGTAAAAAAGCGCTGAGTGGCAAGGTAGCACTGGTCACGGGCTCAACCAGCGGGATCGGACTCGGCATTGCCCGGTCCTTGGCGGGCGCTGGCGCGGATTTGCTGCTGAACGGATTTGGCGACCCGGCCGCGATCGAAACCCTGCGCGCCGGTCTGGCAGACGAGTTTGGCATCCGGGTCGGCTATAGCGGCGCTGATATGAGCAAGGCGTCCCAGATCGCGGCGATGGCTGTGGAAGCCGAGGCGTCCATGGGTGGCATCGATATTCTGGTCAACAATGCCGGCATTCAGTTCGTGGCACCGATTGAGGATTTCCCCGATGACCGGTGGGATGCGATCATCGCGATCAATCTGTCGGCCGTCTTCCATGGGATGAAGGCGGTGATCCCCGGCATGAAGAAGAAGGGCTGGGGGCGCATCATCAACATCGCCTCCGCGCATGGCCTGGTCGCGAGCGGCCAGAAAGCGGCCTATGTCGCCGCTAAGCACGGCGTTCTCGGCCTGACCAAGGTGGCGGCGATCGAATTGGCCAATGCCGGGGTGACGGCGAACGCGATCTGCCCGGGCTGGGTCCTGACCCCTCTGGTGGAGAAGCAGCTTGAGGCCCGCGCGCAGCACGACGGGATCAGCGTCGAGGCCGCGGCCAAGGCGTTCCTCGCGGAAAAGCAGCCGATGGCGCAGTTCTCCACCCCCGAGGCGCTGGGCGAACTGGCGGTCTTTTTGTGCTCCGACGCCGCGAAGACGATGACGGGCGTTCCGCTGTCGATGGACGGCGGGTGGGTGGCACAGTAAGCAGTCTCCCGGCGCTGCCTGGGAGTCTGGCCACCATGAACGAAATCGCCCGCTTCGCCGGGATGATGCACAAATCCGCCGATTTGAAGCGGCGGATCGCGACCGAACTGGCGGAAACCGTGATCGCGGTGGTCGACACCTGTGAGGCCAGCCTCCGTGGTGGCGGCAAGCTGATGTTCTGCGGCAATGGCGGTTCGGCGGGGGACTCCCAGCATCTGGCCACGGAAATGCTGATCCGCCTGCGCGGCTCGGTGGAGCGTCCGTCATTCGCCGCCTTGGCATTGACCCAGGACCCGGCCATGCTCACCGCCGGGGGAAATGATTATGGCTTCGAGCGCATATTTGAGCGGCCGTTGCGGGGGCTTGGCCGGGCAGGGGATGTGCTGTTCGGCATCACCACGTCCGGCCGTTCGGCGAATGTGGTGCTCGCTTTGAAGGCGGCCCGGGAGATGGGCATCGCGACTGTCGGTTTGCTCGGTGGTGCCGGTTCGCCCGCCAGCGATGAATGCGATCATGTGCTGCTGGTGCCGGACCATGAGACCGCGCGCATTCAGGAGTGCCATATCGCTTTGGGGCACGCGGTTCTGGAACTGCTGGAAGACCGTCTGGTCGCTCGGCCGATCGCATGACGATCCTGGTGACCGGCGCGGCCGGATTTATTGGGTCGCATGTCGCGGCGGCGCTGTTGGCGCGCGGCGATCATGTGATCGGCATCGACAACCTCAACACCTATTATGACCCGGCGTTGAAGCAGGCGCGGCTGGCGCGATTGCGGGACCAGCCGGGTTTCACGTTTCAGGTCGCGGATGTGTCCGACCGGGCTGCGATGGAGGTTTTGACCGAAGCGCATCCCGGCATAACCGGCATCGTGCATTTGGCGGCGCAGGCGGGGGTTCGGTACTCGCTGGTCGACCCCTACGCCTACATCCAGTCCAACGTCATGGGGCATCTGGTGGTGCTGGAGGCGGCGCGGCGGCTGAAGCGTTTGCGGCATCTGGTTTATGCCAGCACGTCGTCGGTCTATGGCGCGAATACTGAGATGCCCTTCCGGGAGACGGATCGGGTCGATATCCCGATGTCGCTCTATGCGGCGACCAAGCGGGCGGATGAGTTGATCAGCTACGCATACGCGCATCTGTTCGCATTGCCTCAGACCGGGCTGCGGTTCTTCACGGTTTATGGGCCTTGGGGCCGTCCGGACATGGCTTATTACAGCTTTGCCCGGGCGATCGTCGCGAACGAGCCCATCACATTGTACGACGATGGGCTGTTGAAGCGTGATTTTACCTATGTGGACGATATCGTCGCCGGCGTGGTGGGCGCTTTGGATCGGCCGCCGGAGACCGGGACCCGCATTCTGAACATCGGCAACCATCAGGGGGAGGAGGTTCGTACTCTGGTCACCCTGTTGGAGGCCGCGCTCGGCAAAAAAGCGATCATCCGGTCGGCTCCGCGGCCGGCGGTGGATGTGGAGGAGACGTTTGCCGCGGTTGACGCGATCGGCGCTTTGACCGGATTCGCACCGAAGACCCCACTTTCGCTTGGGATTCCGCGATTCGTAAAGTGGTTCTGTGACTGGCATGGCGTTTAGATGACGATTTCCTGAAAAAGGCGCTTGACGGTCGGATACCTCGGCCGTAAAAACCACTCACCGCAGCGGGTTGCAGCCTTGCAATCCTCCACCGGTTCGGTTACTCTCTTCGGCTCTTGCCGGACTAGGTAATTCAGATTACAAGTTTAGGTCTGATGACCCGCCGCTTGCGGGTCGATGCCAGTTGGTCG
>CAIUPC010000081.1 GCA_903900905.1 uncultured Acetobacteraceae bacterium | reverse complement strand
GGAAAAGGCCGAGCAGGGTATCTGGCCGACCAAAACGCCGCTTGGCTACCGCAATGTCACCAACCCCGATGGCAAGAAGCTCATCGCGACGGACCTTATTGTCGCGCCGATCATCACGAAGATGTTCGAGTGGTATGGGCGCGGCGGCATTTCGTTGAAGGAAACCGCGAAGAAGGCGCAGGCCGAGGGCCTCGTCTACACCAAGAGCGGCGCGAAGGTGCCGGTGAGCACTGTGCACTCGATCCTGCACAACCGGCTCTACACCGGCCAGTTTGAATGGAACGGCAAGCTCATCCAAGGCACGCACGAGGCGTTGGTCTCGATCGAACTGTGGGAGCGCGTGCAGGGCGTTCTCGACGGCCGCCATGCCAAGAAGTCGAAGCAGGGCAAGCGGGACTTCGCCTTCTCCGGGCTGATCGCCTGCCACGCCTGTGGCTGCGCGGTGGTCGGCGAGATCAAGAAGGAACGCTACGTCTATTATCACTGCACCGGCTTCGCCGATAAGTGCCAAGGCAACCCAGCCTCCTGCCGGCGCAAGTATGTGCGCGAGGAGGTGATCGAGAAGCAATTCACCGATCTGCTGGGGCGGCTGAAGTTCGACGACGAGGTGCTGGAATGGGTGCGCGACGCGCTTCACGCCAGCCACGCAGACGAGCGGCAGGAGCAGGAGCAGGCGATCAAGCGCCATCAGGCCGAATACAAGCGGCTTCAGGATCGTATCAACGCCATGTACGTCGACAAGCTCGACGGCCTCGTTGATACGGCGTTCTTCGAGAAAATGTCGAACCAGTGGCGCGAGGAGCAAACCCGCTGTCAGCGCGAGATCGACCGGCACCAAAACGCCGACAAATCCTACATGGAAGAAGGCGTGCAGCTTCTCGAACTGGCGCGCAACGCCCAACGGCTGTTCGAACGGCAGGAGCCGCGCCAAAAACGCCGCTTGCTCAATTTCGTACTATCGAACTGCACATGGGAGGATGGCGAAGTGGTAGCCACCTTCCGCCAACCATTTGATTTGTTAGCAGAAACCACCGCTATCGCCGTCGGCGCGGAGGCCGGCAACACAACCATTTCGGGCAAAAGTGAGATTTGGCTGGGTGGAATCCGACAGCGGGACGGGCAGTTCGATGCGGTACAGGCCGGTTTCGACATGGGTGATGGTCATGGCGGTTCCCCTTCGCACCGGAATGTGCCGCAGACACCGGCCTGTGACCAGCCGCTCACAAGCCCCGCATCTGGATCAAACTCCGGCGGCGACGCACCAGATTGGTAGCAAGATCAGTCAACTCGTCCTGTAACCGAACGGACGCGATGGCGATCACACCTTGACCCGGCAGCATGAGGTCGGGGAACCAGGCCGCGGTTACCGGCAGCTTCGCGAGCACGTCCAGGCGGAGCATGAAGGCGCGCGACTGGTTGAGCCCGGCGGCTTCCTCACGATCAAACAGCCGCGCACCCGCGGGCAGTGGCACTGTCGGCGGCCAGGGTTGCGAGGTTGTATAGGCCACCATGACCTCTGTGCCGGTGCCGCCCAGCACATAACCGATATGAAGAAGCCCCGGCTGGCGGGGCCTTTCACGTGTTGGGAACTTCACGCGGGCAAAGGCGCCCGGGACCATGGCAGCGCCGCCTCAGTCGCTGTCCGGTATGGACCATAGCTCCGTCAGTAAGGACTGCCGCTTGGTGTAGGCAGCGTCAGTCTCACCATCGGCACGGACGATGTCGGCTGGGTCAATCCGGGGGGATGTGCCGGGGGCCGCATGCATGGCGATCACGCGGGAGGCTTCTTCACGCAGCGCGAGGTCACGGATCAAAGCCGTCTCCACATAGTTGGTCAGCGTGCGGTTTTCCGCCTCGGCCGCGGATTGGAGTTGTTGGACGCGCAGCGGGTCGAGGCGGACCGTAACCGCCACCTTTCCGGCCGGGGTCTGCGAGGCAACCGGCGCGCGCCGGTTGGCGACCGAGGCGATGGGGTTGCGGGTTTGGGCTCTGGACATAAAAAATTGTATAAAATCCAAAGCAAGCAAATGCAAGCATTTGTGCGGCAAGTACCAGATGAAGCCGCTACCGGCCTGACATCAACACCTTCTCACCCCGCCTGAATTTGCCGCGGACGCATGGCTATGCCTAGATACCGGTTAGTCAAACAGCGCAGGGAGCAAACCAATGAAATTCGGCGTCTTCTACGAACACCAATGCCCCCGCCCGTGGGAGGCCGATACCGAGCACAAGCTCTATCAAAACGCCCTCACCCAGGTCGAACTGGCCGACAAACTCGGCTACCACTATGCCTGGGAGGTTGAGCACCACTTCCTCGAAGAATACTCCCACTCCCCGCAGCCCGAGGTCTTCCTCGCCGCCGCCAGCCAGCGCACCAAGCAGATCCGGCTCGGCCATGGCATCATCCAGTTGACCACCAACCACCCGGCCCGCGTGGCGGAAAAGGTCGCGTGCCTGGATCTCGTCAGCAATGGCCGCGTCGAATTCGGCATGGGCGAAGGCGCGAGCATAACCGAGCTCGGCCCCTTCGATCGCCAGATGGAAGACAAGCAGGCGGTCTGGGAAGACGGCGTGCGCTGCGTGCTGCCGATGTTCAAGGACGGCGGCTGGGAATATGACGGCCCCTATTTTAAATTCCCGCTGCGCAACGTGCTGCCAAAGCCGATCCAGAAGCCGCATCCGCCGCTGTGGGTGGCGTGTTCGCAGTTGGAAACGATCGAGATGGCCGGCCGTTGCGGTATCGGCGCGCTGGGTTTCCAGTTCCTGTCGGCTGACATGGCCAATGCCTGGGTGCACGCCTATTATAATTCGTTCGTGCTGCGGCAGAAGAAGCTGGCCGACTACCAGGCCAACTGCAACATCGCCATGGTCAGCTACTTCATGTGCGCCGAAACGGACGAAGAAGCCCGCCGCCGCGCCGACGGCGTGACCTTCTTCCAGTTCTCGCTGGCCTATTACAGCAGCTCGCGCGGCCGCGAACGCGCCGCCCCCGGCACGGTGAACCTGTGGGACGAGTATCTGGCCTGGAAAAAGGCCAATCCCGAAGCCGCCGACAAAGCCCTGCGCGGCGGTCTGATTGGGTCCCCGGAAACCATCCGCCGCAAGCTGCGCCGGTTCGAAAGCTCGCATGTTGATCAGATCATCCTGCTCAACCAGGCCGGCAAGAACGAGCACGCGCATATCTGCGAAAGCCTGGAACTCTTCGCCAAAGAAGTGATGCCCGAATTCACCGCCAAAGAGCCCGAGCATCAGGAATGGAAGCGCAAGGTTCTGGCCCGCGAGATCGAGCTCGAGGATATCGATACGACCCCGTACAAGGACCGCGCCGGCGTCGGCAAGGGCGTCGCGATCTCTAAGCTGGCGGCGGAGTAACCCCCCACCCTCGACAGTCCTCCCCTCCGGCTTCACAATCACCGCCACGAAGTAACACCGGAGGGGACGGACATGCGGCTCGCGATTATTGGTCAGCAGGATTTCGGCAAGGCCGCGCTGGAAGCCTTCATCAAGCGCGGTGACGATGTCGCCGCCGTGTTCTGCGCCCCCGAAAAGGGCCGACCCGACCCGCTGCGCCTGGCCGCCGAGGCCATGGGCGTGAAAGTCTACCAGTTCCCGAAATTGACCGACCCCGAGGCGCTGGCGGCGTTAAAAGAGGCCAATGTCGATATCGGCGTCATGGCCTATGTCACCCAGTTCGTGCCGCAGGATTTCTGCAACATCCCCACGAACGGCACCATCCAGTTCCACCCCAGCCTGCTGCCGCTGCATCGTGGCGCCAGCTCCATGAGCTGGTCGATCATTTGCGGGCGGACCGAAACCGGCTTCTCCATCTTCCGCCCCACCGACGGGCTCGACGAAGGCCCCGTTCTGCTGACCCGGGCGGTGCCGATCGAACCGGAAGATACGCTGGGAACGCTGTATTTCGGCAAAATCTTCCCGATGGGCGTGGCCGGGCTGGTCGAGGTCGCCGACGCCGTGATCGCCGGCAAGGCGCCCGCGATCGCGCAGTACGAGCCAAACGCCGGCTATGAGGGCATCATCCGGGAGGCCGAGTCCCGCATCAACTGGGCCAACCATGTCGACATCACCTTCAACCTGATCCGCGGCTGCAACCCCGCGCCGGGCGCCTGGACGACGCAGGACGGCAAGAAGCTGTTCCTGTTCGAAAGCACCAGGCGCATCGCCCGCACCTTCTCCGAGGTCAAAGGCAAGAAGATCGGCGAGATCGTCGCCCAGAACGGCACCAGCCTCACCATTCATGGCCAGGGCGGCTTCATCGAGGTGCATCGCGTCCGCTTCGACGGCGGCAAGAAGGTCGCTGCCTCGGAATCCGGCCTGGCCGTCGGGATGATCCTCGGCGGCTAAACCACCGGATAAGACAGATTTGTGCAACGCGGCGTTGCCGATTGGCGCCGCGGCCTGTAGCGTCCGCGCGTCACTCAAACGCTGGATGAGACTGGTCGTGCACGCCCGCATGTTTTTGGCCGCCATGGCCCTTTGCGCCGCGTGGGCGCCCCAGGCCGCAGCCCGCGATCTCATGATCGTAGCGCGTGGCGAGGGCATGCAAACCGCGCTCACCAACGCCTACCGCCACCCCTTCACCGAAGCGACCCGCATCGAAACCGAGGGATCATTCTGGGAAGGCGGCCTCGACCCGCTGCGCGAACGCCTGAAATCCCCTGACAATACCTGGGACGTTATCATCACCGACCCCGACGAACTCGCCACGGGCTGCGCGGAGGGACTGTTCGAACGCCTCGACTGGTCCGCTATCGGCGGCAAAGACCATTACCAGGCCCTGGGCGTGAGCGAATGCGGGCTGGCTGCGCTGGTCGCGACCACGGTTCTGGCCTGGGACCGGGACAAATTCCCGATGACTCCCAGCTGGGCCGATTTCTGGGACGTCGCCAAAGTTCCGGGCAAGCGCGGCCTGGGCAAATCCGCGCGCGGCGCGCTGGAAATCGCGCTGCTGGCCGATGGTGTCGCGCCCGGCGATGTCTACAAGACCCTGGCCAGCAAGGACGGCACCGACCGGGCCTTCCAGAAGCTGGATCAGCTCCGCCCCTATATCGTGTGGTGGCAGACCGAGGCCGATGCGGCCCGCATTCTCGCCTCCGGCGACGTCCTGATGACCAGCGCCCAGAGCGGCGTCATCGCGACCGCGGCGCGGCTGGAAAACCGCGCATTCGGCATCCAGTGGAATGCCAGCCTGACCGAGCTGTTCAGCTGGGCGATCGCCAAAGCCAGCCCCAACCTGCGCGCCGCGCAGCAGTTCCTCTATTTCACCGGCATGCCTGCCATCCAGACCCGGCTGCTGCGCACCGCCGGCCAGGCCGGCCTGGCCAAGGGCCTGAACGAAAGCCTGCCGCCGGAGTTACAGCCGATATCCCCCACTGCCGCCGCCAATAGCGCCGGCGCATTGCGGGTCGATGCGGCCTTTTGGCATGAGAATGAGGCACGGCTGCGTCAGCGGTTCGAGACGTGGCTGAGCCCGGCGCCCAAGCCTTGACACACGTGGCGTGACCCCGCCCAGCGGCAAACGGCCGGGCGCCACGCTCAAGCGCGAAAGCCGCGATGGCCGTGCTGTCCTCGTCATCACCGGCGACCTCAATGCCCAGGCCGCCGGACAAATCTGGCGCAACGCGATGCGCGAAGCCGCCAAACCGGGCGATCTGACCCTCGACCTGTCCGCCCTGACCTTCTGCGACATGTCCGGTGCCGCTTTGCTGCTGGCGATCGAGGCCGCGCACGCTCAGCCCGTCCCGATCGAGGGCGCCGAACAGAAGATCACAGCCTTGCTGGACAAGGCGCGGACCAGCGCGAAGGCACCAGCCGGGGCGGCCTCCACCCGCACCAGCGGCAAAGGCGGCCTCGCCGCCTGGGGTGACGCCATCGCCTATCTGGGGGAGGTGCTGATCGCCCTGCTCCGTTTGCCTATGCGCCGGCGCATGCTGCGCTGGCAGGATCTGCTGTCGTACGCCGACCAGGCGGGGGTGCGGGCGATTCCGCTGGTCCTGCTGCTGGGCTACCTGATGGGCCTGATTCTGGCCTTCCAGTCCGCCGTGCCCATGCGCCGCTTCGGGGCGGATCTGTTCGTGGCCAATCTGGTCGCCATCAGCCTGCTGCGGGAATTGGGGCCGCTGCTCTCCGCCATCATCCTCGCCGGGCGCACCGGCTCCGCCTTCGCCGCCGAAATCGGCTCCATGAAGGTCAATCAGGAGGTCGACGCCCTCGTCACCATGTCCATCGACCCCGTGACCATGCTGGTGTTGCCGCGGCTGATCGCGGCGATGCTGGTCATGCCGGCGCTGGCGCTGCTGCTCGATATCGCGGGGCTGGCGGGCATGGCGACGGTGATGACCGCCTTTGGTTATCCTCTGGTGACCATCGCGCATCAGGTGCAACAGGCCGCGACCCCGGTCGATCTGTTCGGCGGCCTGTTCAAAGGCCTGTGCTTCGGCTTCGCCGTCGCGGTTATCGGCTGCCGATCGGGGCTGGCGACGGGGGTAGGGCCAAGGGCGGTGGGGCAGGCGGCGACGGCGGCGGTGGTGGGCGGCATCGTCGCCACCATCTTCCTCGACGGGCTCTTCGCCATCCTCTTCTACCGGGTCGGCCTGTGAACGCGATCGAGGTCACCGGCGTCACCCAACGCTTCGGGGACCGGATCATTTTCCGCGACGTCAGTTTCTCCGTCACCACCGGGGAGGTGTTCGTCATCCTCGGCGGCTCCGGCTGCGGCAAATCCACCCTGTTGAACCAGCTCATCGGCTTGTTGTCGCCCAGCGCCGGGACCATCTCGGTGCTCGGCCATACCATCACCGGCCCATCCGCCACGGCCGAGCAGCATGCGATGCAGCGCGAGATCGGGGTGATGTTCCAGTCGGGCGCGTTGTTCGGCTCCATGACCCTGCTGGAGAACGTGATGCTGCCGCTGGAGATGTTCACCGACCTGCCCCGCGACGGGCGCGAAGCGGTGGCACGGATGAAGCTCGGGCTCGTCGGCCTCGGCCATGCCAGCGCGCTCATGCCCGCGGAAATCTCGGGCGGCATGGCCAAGCGCGCCGGCATCGCCCGCGCGATGGCGATGGATCCGCCGCTGCTGTTCCTCGACGAGCCTTCCGCCGGGCTTGATCCCGTCACCTCGGCGGAGATCGATCGCCTGATCCTGAGTTTGCGCGACGATCTCGGCACCACCTTCGTTCTGGTCACGCATGAGCTGGCATCCATTCTGGCGATCGCCGACAGATGCGTGATGCTGGATCGCAACGCGTTCCCGGATGGCGGTGGCGTGATCGCCGAGGGCGATCCCAAGCAGTTGCGTGACGAGAGTACCCACCCCATGGTGCGCGCCTTCTTCCGGCGGGAGATCCCACAATGAACGAGTCACGCAGTGCCTTCTTGCGCGTCGGCCTGCTGATCGTCGCCGGCGCCGGGTTGCTTGTCGGCCTGATCTGGTTCCTGGGCGGCAGCAAAATACGCGGTGGCACGCTGTATGAATCCTATTTCCGCGAGTCCGTTCAAGGCCTGGAAATCGGGGTGGCGGTCAAATACCGCGGGGTCTCTATCGGCCGCGTCACCGATATCGGGCTGGTGACGGCTGAATACATGGCGGACTCCGCGGAAAGCATCGATAAGGAAACATATAGGCTGGTTTTCGTCCGCTATCTGGTCGATCCCAAGCGGCTCGGCCGGGTGCCCGATACCGACGCGGCTGTGAAGCTGGGACTGCGCTCCCGGCTCGCCTCCGCCGGGCTGACCGGGGTGACTTATATCGAACTCGATTTCGTCGACCCTGTCCGCAGCCCGGTGGTCGCCCTGCCCTGGACCCCGAAGGTGGCGTATATTCCGTCCGTTCGCACCACATTGAGTGAGGTGGAAGATGCCACCAAGCTCCTGATCGATCAGGTCAACAAGATCGATCTGGTCAAGTTCGCCAATAGCGCCAATACGTTGCTGGATACCTCAACCGCCTTGATGCGGGACCTGCAGGCGCAGACGAAGGCCGCTGATGTGCCTGGCCTGCTGGCCGATATCCGCCAGACCTCGACCGCGCTGCGGGCGCTGACGGAAAATCCGGATCTGCGCAAAAGCCTGGCCAACTCCGCCGTGGCGACCGAACAACTCACCCGCCTGATCGCGCAGATTCCGCCCATGATCGCCCAGTTCCCGCCGCTGATCGCCGCCGCGCAAGGCGTGACCAAACGCGCCGATGCCGGGGTGGCCGACACCCAGCAGGCGCTGGTGCCGCTGCTGCGTGACATGGCGGCGGCCGTGGCCAATCTGCGGGACCTGACCGACGGCCTGCGCCGCAACCCCGCGCAAATCCTGGTCGGACAACCCCCCACGCGGCAGCCGGAGCGCAGCCCATGAAACGTCGCATGCTCCTCACCAGCGTCTTGCTGGCCGGATGTTCGGTGCTGCCGGCACAGCCTTATCAGCAACGCCGGGACTGGCCGTTGCTGCCCCGCCGCGCCGAGGCGCTACCGCCCCGGCCAAACGGGCGCACCGTGCTGCTGCGAACCATGGCCGCCGCGCCGGGCCTGGACGCCCGCGGCATCCAGTTCCTGCGCCCGGATGGCAGTCTGAACACCGATTACTACGAGCAATGGATCAGCCCGCCGAACCAGGCGATGGAGGAAGGGCTGCGGCGCTGGCTTTCGGATTCCGGCCTGTTCGCGGCCGTTGTCGCCACCGGCACGCGGGTCGAACCCGGGCTGATCCTGGAGACCGAGCTGACCACGCTGGTGGTGGATACGAAATCGCTCATCGCCCACGCATCCGTGGCGCTGCTGCTGCTCGAGCCGCGCGGCGAGACCACACGCGTGCGGCTGCAAAGCACCGTCTCCGGGGAGGCCTCGGCCACCGGCCCCGACATGCCGGCGATGATCGCGGCATTGCGCGAGGCGGCACGCCTCTGCCTGAGCAATGCCGAACTGGCGGTGGCGGGCGCTTTGGCTGCCCGGCGATAATGCCGATCGGGTCCTGTCTCGGCGTCTTTGCGGCCGGACAGCCGAAGCAATCCCACCTACCAGCCCCCCAGCCCGCCTGATATCATCGCCCCAACAACCGGAGCGCCACAGCATGTTCGCTGGAAAAGTCATCATCGTCACCGGCGCGGCCGGCAATGTGGGTTCGGCGCTGGCCGCGATCCTCGCATCCCGCGGCGCCCGCATCATCGCCGTCGACACCGTCAAAGATCGGCTGGAAACCGTGGTTGCCGGGCTGCCAGGCACCGGCCATCTCGCGCTGTCGGCCTATAACCTGATGGACCCGGCCGCGACCGAGGCCCTGGTCGCCCATGTCATCGCCACCACCGGCCGCCTGGACGGCGTCGGCACCACCGTCGGCGGCTTCGCCATGGGCAAGCTGGCCGAAACCGGGCTGGATCAGTGGGAGCTGATGTTCAACCTCAACATCAAAACCACCTGGAACATCTACCGCGCCGCCACCCCCGCCATCATCCGGTCCGGCGGCGGCGCCCTGGTGGGTATCGGCAGCGTCGCCGGCCTGAAAGCCGGGGCCGAGGTCGCGGCCTATGCCGCCACCAAGGCCGGCGTGATGCGCCTGACCGAGAGCCTGGCCGACGAGCTGCGCGCCAGCCACATCCGCGTCAACGCCGTCCTGCCCACCACCATCGACACCCCGCAAAACCGCGCCGCGATGCCGGATGCCGATACCAGCCGCTGGGTCACCCCCGCGGAAGTCGGGGAGGCCATGGCCTTCCTGCTATCCGCCGCGGCGAGCGGCGTGAACGGGAAGTTGCTGCAGGTTGGGTGAGGTTCAACAAGTTCGTGTTGACAGTGACTCACCGGCAGCACCCCAACGCCGTCATGCCGACGGAGGTCGGCATCCACGCCTTTCTCCTGTCTGGCACTGCAAAGGCGTGGATGCCG
>CAIUPC010000080.1 GCA_903900905.1 uncultured Acetobacteraceae bacterium | reverse complement strand
GGCGGGGCTGCGGATTACGACCAAGTGCAATCTCGGCAATCCCCCGGTCAACAAGATCGCCAGCATCCTGCGGCAATCGATCGAGTCCAGCCTGCGGCTGTTGCAGATCGACCGGATCGACCTGTTCTTCCTGCATTCCAACATCGTGCCCGATGGGCACCCGAGGTGGGCGAACAAAGACGCGGTCGCGCGATTCACGCCCTATCCCATGTTCGTCGATCATGTCCGTCCTTTGTTTGAGCAGTTCGTGAAGGACGGCCTGATTGGCGCCTGGGGCCTGACCGGTATCGGCCATCCCGACGCGATCATCGATGTGTTGCAGCAAGGCCCGGCCCCCGCGGCCGTGCAGTGCATCGCCAATCTGCTCGACTCGCCAGGCGGGCTGAAATTCTACGACGGCCCTTCGAAAGCGCGGGAGGTGATGGCGGTCGCCCGCGCCCGCGGCATCGGGGTGATGGGGATCCGGGCAGTGCAGGCCGGCGCCTTGACCGCTGCCATCGACCGCGACCTGCCGGCGGAACATCCGGAACGGCTGGATTTTGCCCGCGCCGCAGGGTTTCGTGCCCTGTGCGCCGAACTCGGGGAAAATCCGGCGGTCATCGCGCACCGCTATGCGCTGGCGCTGCCAATCGACACCCTGGTGCTGGGCGTGAAGAACCGCCAGGAGCTTGCCGAATGCGTCGCCGCCGCCAAGGCGGGTCCCTTGGCGGCGGATCTGATGGCACGGGTCGACGCTTCGGTCCGCTGACGCAAGCCAGCGGCGATCCCCCACCGCCTGCACGCAAGCGGTGGGGAGCGTGGGTTACGCCAGTTTCGCCTGCCGCCGGCGCAGCAGCCCGAGACCGGTCAGGCCAAGGCCAAGCATGCCGATCGCCGCCGGCTCCGGGACCGTACCGTAAGCGGCCCCGCCGTTGGTGGCATCGATGGTCGCGTAGTACGTGTTCGTGCCATCGCTGAACATGTAATTCGTCAACCCGGTGTCGGAGACGAGCGTCGCGAAGATCTGGCCGGGATCGAGTTCGGTCAACATCTGCGGCATGCCGCTGCCGCCGAACCCAAGGTTGTCGGCGAAGCCGAAGGTTTGCAGGCCGACGCCGAACAAGGATGCGCCAACCAGCGGGGTGGAGCCGAAATTGGCCAGCACCAGCATTTCCGTGCCCGGAATGGTGTTGGTGAACCCCATGGGGCCGGTTCCATTGGCGAACACCTTCAGGAACGCGGTGGTGCCCTGCGGCGCATTCGCGGCCAGACCCGCCAGCGTCGGATCGTTGGTCAGCAGGTCCGAGGGCAGCAACCCAAACGCGCTGGCACCGCCGATCATCGATTCCGAACCGTTGATATCGGGGGCGATGCGCGCAGAATAGCCGCCGGTGCCTTGGTACGCGAAGGGGTTATAGGTCATCGGTGAGAGGAACAGCGCCTGCGGGCCGCCGAGCGCGTTGATCGATAGCGTGTTCGTGTTGCTGATGTTGGGATTGTAGAATAAACCGCCAGGAGTCGCGACATCCAGGATCGTCCGGCCGTTGCCACCGTTCCCGCCGCCAGACGCGCCTGTTCCGCCCGAAGTATCGATTCCTGCACCGAAAGCGCCGTAGAACGAGGTCGCGACGACCTTGACGGACCCGCCGGCTCCACCGCCGCCGCCACCTGCCGTGCCAGCGGTGCCGCCGGAACCGCCGGCCGAACCGGCGCCCCCGCTGCCAGGGCTGGTGCCGCAGGCAATGAAGCTTTGGCATTGGAACCCGGTATGCCCCGGCGTGCCGGGTTGTCCCAGAAAGCCAGCGAAGGCCGGAGATCCGGCCGTGCCTGCGCCGCCCTGCGCGAGGATCTGTCCGAACGTGAAGATGCGCCCGGCAGCCTGAATTTCGATCGCGCCGCCGCCTTGGCCGCCATAGCCACCCATAGCGCCGGCCGCACCACCGCCGCCCTAGCCGCCGGCGCCCCCGGCAGCACCGTTGGCGGGGTCGGAGAACCCACCCGCGCCGCCGCCGCCACCCGC
>CAIUPC010000079.1 GCA_903900905.1 uncultured Acetobacteraceae bacterium | reverse complement strand
TTGCGGTTGAACAAGGGCACCCCATTTGGCTGACGCGGATTGATGGGACCGACTTACACGGGCATGCGCGCGGGAACAACCGGATATCGCGACTTGCCCAAGGTCAAGCGCGCATTGTCATGCCGGCGTCGCTATCGCGCGGCATACCCTCAATCGTCCGATCCAGCACATGCACCATGATCGCCGTGCCGATGATGGGGATGAACAGATTGAGGAGCGGCACAACCGAGGCCAGTGCCAGCAGCCCGCCCTGCGCCAGAATGACGATCCGGCCGTGGCGATAGACCTGCTCCGCCGCCGCGCGGGTCATGCGCCGCATCGCCACAGCAACGAACAGGCCGCGCCCCATGCCATAGGCGGCCACCATCCAGCCCAGGATCAGACCAACCCCGGGAAGCAGCAAGATGACCAGCAAGGCCAGCAGGTTCAGCAGCAGGATCCGCAGGGCCAGCACCAGCCCATCCCAGATCTGGACGGCAAGCGATGCGCCCTGGGCCGCGGGGAGGAACGGGTAATGCCGCTGCTCCACCGCCCGGGCGATGCGATCGAGGAACAGCGTGCCGATGAAGGCGGCCAAAGGCAGGAACAACCACAGTGACAGCACCGATGCGCCGATGGAGCCAAGGATGTCGACCAGCCAGGCCAGCGGCCCGTGCCATTGCAGCAGGCCATGGACCACCCAGACCGCCACCGCGTGCAGGCCCATGAATGTCAGGGCGGACAGCGCGAGGCTTTGGATCAGCACGCTCAAAAAAGCGCGATCATCCAGCTGACCCAGCGCCCGGGCCAAGGGGGTTATCAGGGCGTTCATGCCAAAGCCGCGGCGTCCAGCCCGAGCTCGGCCAGGATCTCCGTTGTATGCGCGCCGAGGGCCGGCGCCGGGCCAGGCACGCGCGATGGCGTGCCTTCGAACCGGGCCGCCGGCCGGGCCTGACGCACCCGGCCGAGGCCCGGCTGCTCGAACTCCACCACCAGCCCGTTCGCGACCACCTGCGGATCGTCCAGCAATTCGCGCCGGGTCAGCACCGGGGCGCAGGGCACTTGCGCGGCGTCGAGCCGGGTGAGCCAGTCAGCGCTATGGCCGGTGGCGAGCACCTCCCCCACCAGTCGCAACCGCTCCGCCGCGTTGGCCGATCGGCCGGCGCCGGTGCGGAAGCGCGGGTCCTCGATCCAGTCCGGGCGGTTCACCACGCCGCACAGGCCGCGCCATTCCGCGTCCGAGAGCGTGCCGGCGGTGATGTAGCCGTCCAGGGTTTTGAAAATCAGATCGGGCGCGGCCTCGCTGCGGGCGCCCGGGTCCGCCTGATCGACCAGGGTGATGGCCGACATGCCCTCCGGCCACAGATAGGCGACGACGGTGTCGAGCATGGACAGACGGATGTGCTGGCCCTCGTTGCGCACGGCTTTGTTATAGAGCGCGGCGCAGATCGCCTGGGCGGCGGCCAAAGCGGTGGTTTTGTCGGCGATCAGGGTGCGCACCATGCGCGGGCGGCCGGTCTCGGTGTCACGCTGGATATCGGCCAGGCCCGACAGCGCCTGGATCACCGGATCGTAGACCCGCTTGCGCACATAAGGCCCGGTTTCGCCGACACCGCTGATGGAGACATAGATCAGCCCCGGATTGATCCCCCGCGCCGCCGGTTCGCCGAAGCCCAGCCGATCGGCTACGCCGGGCCGGAAGTTCTGCACCAGCACGTCGCTGACCGCGATCAGCCGGTGCAGCACGGCCAGATTCGAAGGTTTCTTCAGATCGAGCACGATCGAGCGCTTGCCCCGGTTCGACGACACGAAGCCTGGCGTCATGGAGCCGCGGCGCATGATATCGCCCTCCGGCGTCTCCACCTTGATCACATCCGCCCCCTGATCCGCCAGGATCATCGCCGCATGCGGGCCGGAGACGACGCTGGTGAGGTCGAGGACTTTGACGCCTCGCAACGGGCCGGTGGTCATGGCGCGGGGTTTCCTTTGGCCCAGAAGCCGGGATGGTTGGCCGCTTCGGCGGCGATGTAAGCCGGGCGGGCGATGGCGCGGTCGCGATAGGCTTCCAGGCTGGGGGCGAGGGGTTGCTCCAGCCGCGCCGCCCAGGTCAGGCAGGTCGTGAGCAGGATGTCGGCGCCGGTAAACCGCTCCCCCATCAGCCAGGCGCGGCCATCATCGAGCGTGGCGGCGACGCTGGCGACCTGACGCTGGAAATAGGCGAAGGCGGCGTCGACCGCGACCGGCGCGGCGCCATAGATCTCCGGCAGGCCGAGATGACGGCGCACGACATAGAGGCTGGTGGCGTCCAGCTCCGCCATGATGAACGTGGCCCATTCGTCGTAGCGGGCACGTTCGCGGGTTTCGGTGGGGACGAGCCGGGTGGCGTCGCTGCCATAGGTCGCGGACAGATAAACGATGATCGCCGCGCTTTCGGTGATGACGAAGCCGTCATCGGCCAAAGCCGGGATTTTTTGGCGCGGGTTGATCGCGGTGAACCGGGCCGTCTTGGTATCCCCGTTCCGGGGCAGGATTGGCTCACAGTGATAGGCGAGCCCCAGTTCCCGCAGCGCCCAATGGGCCCGGATGGTGCGGGAGGTGGTCGCGCCCCATAGGACGATGTTGGTCATGATGCTATCCTTAGAGCCGCCTCGGTATGACTGAATGAGATCGCGGGCTGCA
>CAIUPC010000078.1 GCA_903900905.1 uncultured Acetobacteraceae bacterium | reverse complement strand
GCAGGGGCGGAAACCCTGGTCCCCGGGACGAGCCCGGGGATGACGGGGGAGGGGGCGACGGGGGAAAGCGACGGGGGAAGGCGACGGGCGTGCAACGGGAGAAACGATGCCTTAACCCCCCGCCACCGCCTTGAACCGGCGCAGCAGTTCGATCTGACCCCCGATATCCGCGATCTCATATACGGGGTACAGCATCGCCATCTGTGCCCCGACCCGCCGCCAGAAGGCCAGATCGCTGCCCCAGGCATCCTCGTCCGGGCCAGTCGCGCGCATCCATGCTTCGAACCCGAAAGTCTCGGGGTCGCGGCCATATTCCTTCAAATAGTCGCGCAATTGTCCCACCTTCGCCTCCCCCGCTTCATCCGGGGTCAGGATCGGCATCCAGCCATCCCCGATCCGCGCCGCCCGCCGGATCACCGCATCCGAACTCCCCCCAAACCAAATGGGGATCGGCTGCTGCACCGGGCGCGGCAGGATGTTGACACTCTCCAGGGTGTGGAACTTGCCCTTGAAGGTCACGAGGTCCTCGGTCCACAGCCGGCGCATCACTTCAATCTGTTCAGCTTGCATCGCGCCGCGGGTGTTCCAGACGGCGCCGAGGGACTCGTATTCAATATGGTTCCAGCCCACGCCGACCCCCAGGCGGACGCGGCCCTGGCTGAGCAGATCAACCTCCGCCGCCTGCTTGGCGACCAGGCCGGTCTGGCGCTGCGGCAGGATCAGCACGCCGCTGGTCAGCTTGATGGTTTTGGTCACCGCGGCCAGATACGCCATGGTGGTGAAGGTCTCATGGAACGTGTCCGTCTCGTTATAGACCGGCTTCCAGTCGCCGCGCGCCGTCGCGCCGAAGACGTGGTCGGGGACTTCGATATGGGCGTATCCCAGATCCTCCGCCGCCTGGGCCCAATCGCGGATTTTGGCGGGGTCGCTGCCGATATGGCGGGTGGGGAAAAACGCGGTCAGCTGCATCGGGAACTCCTGTCGGTTTTGGCCTTTTCGGCGCGCCGGCCTAGACTAATCGCCAACAAGACCAGGAGGGAACAATGGACCTGACACTGTCCGAGCCATATCAGGCTTTGCAGGCGGAAATCCGGGACTTCATCCGCGTGCATGGCGACAAATCGCCCAAAGTCGGCGGCGGCCGGAAGCGGCCGGACCAGAAAACGCTCGACTGGCAGAAGCGGCTGCTGGAGCACGGCTATGTCGGGCGCACCATCCCGACCGAGTATGGCGGTGCCGGCAAGCACCCCGACGTAATGGAAGCCGCCGTCATCGCCAGCGAGTTCGCCCGCGCCAGCGTCTATGCCGGGCTGACCAATCAGGGCATCTCCATGCTGGTGCCGACCCTGCTGGAAGTCGGCACGGATGAGCAGAAGCGCGAATATGTCGGACCCACCATCCGGGGCGACATGATCTGGTGCCAGGGCTATTCCGAACCAGGCAATGGCAGCGACCTGGCCAATGCGCAGACCAAAGCCGAGTTGCGCGACGGCAACTGGATCGTCAACGGCCAGAAAATCTGGACCAGCTCGGCCCATTACGCCGACATGATGTTTTTGCTGTGCCGCACCGAGCCGCAGGCGTCCAAGCACGAGGGCCTGTCCTATTTGCTGCTGTCGATGAAATCAGAGGGGTTGGACGCCCGCCCCCTGAAAACCATGACCGGACGCAGCGAGTTCAACGAGGTCTTCTTCACCGACGTGAAGGTCCCGGAAACCCAGATTGTGCTCGGCCGCGGCAAAGGCTGGTATGTCGCCAACGTAACCCTCAAGCACGAGCGGCTGATGATCGGTGACGCCGGCAAAATGACCGCGCGGCTGGAACAATTGATCAAGCTGCTGAGCACGAACGAGGTCGACGGCGTCAAACTCATTCAGATGCCGGAATACCGCGATCGGTTGTTACGGTTACAAGGCGAGGTCATCGCCTGGAAAGCCCATAATCTGCGCCTGCTGACCGAAGCCGCGCAGGGCATCGAGTCCGGCGTCAAACGCATGATCGTCAAATACGGCGGCACCATGCTGGGTTTTCGCCTGTCATCACTCGCTGTGGATGCGTTCGGCGACGCGGGCCTTACTTACGAAACATTGGGTGAGGATTCGGAAGCCGACGACGCCACCACCTGGAACATCGACTACATGTACGATGTCGGTCTGATGATCGGTGGCGGATCGAATAACATCCAGAAGAATATTATTGGAGAACGAGGCCTCGACCTGCCGCGCGAACCCAAAGCGGCCGGGAGGGTCTGATGGACTTCGCACTCACCCTCGAACAACGCCAGTTCGATGATTCCCTCAGGGATTTCCTGAAAGACCGGTTGCCGATGGAGCGTCTGCGGATGCTCGCCGATACCGCCAACGGGTTCGATGAGTCGTTGTGGAACGGCATGATCGAGCTGGGACTGCCCGGCTTGCTGGTTCCGGAACGGTTCGGCGGCGCCGGGCTGGGCGTGCTGGATGCCGCCGTGGCGGCTGAGGCTCTGGGCAATGCCGCCGCGCCATTGGCCTTCACCGGCAGCATGGCGATGGCGCCTCTGGCTTTCACCCTTTGCGCATCGCAAGCGCAACAGGATGAGTGGCTGCCACAGATCGCCGGCGGCGAGGTTCGTTTCGCCGTTGCTTATGCGGGACTGGCCGGGCAGACCGGCGCGGCCTCGGTCACGCTGGACGGCGGCACACTGTCCGGCCGGATCGAGGGCGTGATGGATGCCAGCGCGGCGACGCATTATCTGGTGTTCGGGCGGGATGGGGTGGCCTCGGTGGTCAGCGCCGATGATCCCGGTGTCAGTACCAGTTTACGCCGCAGCATCGACCGTACCCGGCCTTTGATGGATGTCAGCTTCAACGGCGCGGTGGCGGAACGGTTGGACGCGGCGAACGACCCGCTCGCCGCCGCGCGCACGGTGCTGGATGCCGGGCGGGTGGTGCTGGCGGGCGATACGTTGGGGGCGGCGCAGACCATGCTCGACCGCGCCGTGGCCTTCGCGAAGGAACGCGTGCAGTTCGGGCGCGTTATCGGCAGCTTCCAGGGCGTCAAATACATGCTGGCCGATTGCGTCACCGCGCTGGAACCTTGCCGCGGCATGGTCTGGTACGCGGCCTATGCCCAGGACGCGCTGCCGGACGAAGCCCGGCTGACCGCCTGCCACGCCAAGGCGCATGTCAGCGACGTCGCCCGCGATGTCGCGCGCATGACCACCGAGGCGCATGGCGGCATGGGCTTCACCGACCTGCTCGGGCTGCACATCTGGTTCAAGCGCATTGGCTTCAACCGGCAAATTCTTGGTACTCCGGAACGTTGCCGCGAGGAAGCGGCGCAGTTGCAAGGATGGACGCTCCATGTCTGAGATCGATATCGATGCCATTCGCGCGAAGCTGGGTACCAAGATCGTCGATCTGGATGAGGCGACGGCGGCGCCGTTGCGCGGCATGGTGGTGACGTTTGACCGCGACGAAACACCGCCGGTGCGTGGAGAGCCGATCGCGCCGGGGTGGCATCTGGCGTATTTTCCGGCGGAGAGCCGGTTGGCGACGTTGGGGCAGGATGGGCTGCCGCTGACGGGTGGGGTGCTGCCGGAGATGCCGTTGCCTCGGCGCATGTATGCCGGGGCGACGCTGACGTTTCACGGGCCGATCCTGGTTGGGGATACGATTCGAAGGGAGACGGAATTTTCGGATGTGCAACTGCGCAAGGGCGGCACGGGGACGCTGATTATCGCCACGCAGACGCGGCGGATTTACACAACGCGCGGGCTGGCGGTCACCGAAGATCAGGTGAGCGTGTTCCGGGAAGCCGTGGCACCGGGGACAGTGTCGGGGATTCCGCAGACGGAGCCGCCTCCGGCGGGGATGGACTGGTCGAAAACCTGGACGCCGGATCCGGTTTCGCTGTTCCGCTATTCCGCGCTGACGTTCAATCCGCATCGGATCCATTACGATCGCCCCTATGCGACGGGGGTCGAGGGGTTCCCGGGCCTGGTGGTGCATGGACCGTTCTCCCAGCAGTGCCTGCTGGATCTGCTGCGCGACAATACGACGCGGCCGATTGTGAGCTTCGCCATGCGGGCGCGGTCACCGCTGTTCGACGTGGCCCCGTTCACGACGATGGGGCGGCTGGTGGGGGCGAACGAGGCGGAACTGTTCGCGGTGGGGCCGAGCGGGGGGATCGCGATGCAGGCGCGGGCGGTTTTGGGGTAGGGGCTACGCCCGTACGCTACACATGCCGTCCGAAATCCATGCGTTGATGGAGAACGCGCACAATCAGCACGGCGTCGGCTTTGGCCGACAGCACATAGTCAGGCACGTTGGGTACCGTTGCGTTCCTTCACTTCTGCCCAAATGTCCTGGACGCTTCGGGGGCTGACCCCGCTTTCCTCTCCTTCAACAAGAGCAGATCGGAGTGCAGCCAACCTGAGTTCCTGCTCTTCCAGCAGTCGGAGCCCTGCACGCACGACATCGCTGGCGCTGCTGTAGCGGCCTTGACCGACCTGAGCCTCAATGAAGCCATTGAAATGCCCGCCGATTCTGAATGAGGTGTTCTTGTTCATGGTCCCGGCTACCAATTTTTGGTACACGTTGGAAGGTTTACCCCAACGTATAACCTGCCACATAGACAGACCCTGTGGCACGCGCGTCGCGACCTTGACAAACACCTCCTACATTCCAGATATTCCAGTTATTGCAGAGCGCTAATCCAGATGGATGCCATGGGTATGGAAGTGATGACCCAATACAGCCTCCCCGCGCCCGAACGTGCCGCGACGGCTCGGGGGGCAGAGATTCTGCACGGCCGGGGTCCCCAGGATGAGGTCGTAATGACCGTTACACATACTGATGGATCGACCCAGGGTATAGCAATTTCCGCGACCGCGGCCGGGATTATCTGCGACCTGCTGACAAGGTTATCCGTAAGCGAGCACCTGGCCGTGCTGGCCGACGACGCTGAGATTTCACCGGAAGATGCGGCGACGATCCTTGGCATCTCCCGCCCGCTGGTGCGGCGGCGAATGGACTCCGGCCGGCTGCCGTACCGCAGGGTGGGTTCACACCGGCGGTTGCGGCTCGCGGATGTGCTTGCGCTTAAGCGCGCAGAAGCACCGCTGCGGCAAGGATTGGACGACTTACAGGCTGATACGGATGACCTGATCGCGCAGGGGCTCTAACGGCATGCCGCCGGTGGTACCGGTGGTGTTGTATGACGCGAATGTCCTCTACCCTTTCCATTTACGGAATCTGCTGGTGCAGATGGGCGTCAATGACATCGTCGAACCACCTGAAGCGACATGATCCATGAGGAGTGGATCCGAAACCTCGCCGTGGCGGGGATTGCCGACAGGGCTCGCCTGTTGCGCACCCGCGATATCATGAAGCGGGTTCTGCCTGGGGCGGATGTCATCGGCTACGAAGCCAAGATCGATGATTTATCACTTCCCGACG
>CAIUPC010000077.1 GCA_903900905.1 uncultured Acetobacteraceae bacterium | reverse complement strand
TGGCCCGGCTTGTCCCTACCGCATTCACAGATCGCGGAAACGATTTTCGCGCGTTCTGCTCTACGACGTCATGGCCCGGCTTGTCCGGGCCACCTATCGCGGCACGGTGCGGTGGGGGTGGCCCGGACAAGCCGGGCCATGACGGTTTTGATCAATGCGCGCCGGTCAATCGGTCGCGCGGGCCGGTATCAGGCGCGCTTTCTGATCGTCGCGCCGTCAGGCGCGCTTGCGGATCATCGACGTGATTTCGCCCATCGGCTTGCCGGAAGCGAGGGAGCGTTCGCGGTCCTGGGCTTCGATGGCGGCGCGGGCATCTTCGGCGCCGTCCAGGCCTTCGAGGACCGAACTCAGAACCTTGCGGTTGGAGCTTATCGTTCCGTCAGCGTACGTGATATCGAACAGCACAAAGGTGCTCAAAGACCGTTTTTTCATGACTTGAAGTCCTTATGCACCAGCGGCCGGTATCAGGCGGGCTGTGATCCGTCGGCATCCGGGGCGGGGGCGGGGGCAGCGTCCTGCTCGGACTTGCGCCGCTGCGCCGCTTCTTCGCGTTCGCGCAGCTTGCTGTCCTTTTTCGCCTGCTTGTTGCGATCGCGTTCAGCACGCTGCTGATTGTAATTTGGCTTGAAGGCCATCGGCGCCTCTGTGTCTCGTGCGGGAAGAAGGGCGCGATTAGCCCAATACGCCGGTCCGCGAGATCAGGCGGCTTTCCGACAGGACCCGTTCGTGCCCGTCGGTCGCGTGCTTGACCCGGTACTGCAATTCCCGGTTCTCGCTCGGCATCTGCCGCTGGATTTTGTATTTTCCATACGGAACGTTAGTATCGCCGGCACCCGGCACGAAATCGACAACCTGTCCGACTGCGAATTTGTAGTTGGCCATGCTGTCTCCTGTGCCCGGTGCCGGCGATTAAACTTTAGCCGGCCTTGAGGTTGACCGCGGAGGTCTTGCCCTGCTGGCCCTTTTCCAGGTCGAACGAAAGCTTCTGGCCTTCATTCAGCTGGCCCATGCCCGAGCGTTCCACGGCGGAAATGTGCACGAACACATCCTTGGAACCATCGTCGGGCTGGATGAATCCATAACCCTTTGTTGCGTTAAACCACTTAACCGTGCCTTGCGACATGGTGATACTCCATTAAAATCGGCGACCCACGCGATTGTGGGCCGAAATGCTTTCCAATTTTGGGGGCACCGGAGATGCGACGAGGCCGCAAGGGAAGGTACAATCGGCCCGCGCTGGAAAACGCCGCAGGCCGGATATGGTCGCGTGGGGGTTCTATTGCAAGGAAAATCGGGGCAACCCTGCCGCGCGGCGCCGCGCCGCCATGTCAGTTCTGCAATTTTTGCTGTGCTGGACTAAGCTTTGGCGGCAGGCGGGAGGCGATGGCCAGAGTGACCAGCGAGAAGCCCAAGGCCAGCAAATAGGCGTTATGCAGCGAGCCCGCCATCACCTCCGTCAGGTGTGCCACCAGCCCAGGCGGCATCGCCGCCCGGCTCGCGGGGTCCAGCAGCCGATCGACCGCGCCCGGCGCGGCCGGGTCCAGGCGGAGCATGGTGGCGTTCAGCACCGCCCCGCAACCGGCCGCGCCCGCGGACTGACCGACAAAACGGAGGAACATGTTGGACGACGTCGCCGCACCGCGCTGCCGCCAGGGCACCGAGGCCTGGATCGAGACGATAAAGACGGTGTTACAAAACCCCATCCCGATCCCCATGATGAACGAGGCCGTGGCCGCCCAGAGCGGCCCATCGGACGGGGTCAGCACCGTCAGCATCAGGCAACCCGAGGCCAGCGCCACCGCGCCAACAATCGCCACGAACCGGTAGGAGGTGCGCACCATGATGCGCGCGCCCATGATGCTGGCCAGCGCCCAGCTCACCGACATCGCGCCCAGCACCAACCCGCCCGCCAGGGCGGAGCGGCCCATCGCACCCTGTATATAAGACGGCAGGAACGCCGAGACGCCCATCATCGTGGCCCCGGTCCCGCAACTGCCGAGGCTGCCGATAACGATGATCCGGATCCTCCAGAGTTCCAGCGGTAGCATCGGCTCCTGCG
>CAIUPC010000076.1 GCA_903900905.1 uncultured Acetobacteraceae bacterium | reverse complement strand
GTGGCCGCGATCCAGCGAAGCGGGGGCTTATACCAACCGGTAAAATGAATGACGTACCGGCAATCGTTACCCGTCATGCCGACGCAGGTCGGCACCCACGCCTTTCTCCTGTCTAACGCTGCAAAGTCGTGGATGCCGACCTCCGTCGGCATGACGGCGTTGGGGCGCTGCCGGTGAGTCAATGTCAACACGGGCTGGTATAAGCATCAAGCCCTCACCAATCGGCAGACGTTGCATCCTATGCCAGATAGCAAGGACACCGCGCCGTCTTCGCGCTCACCCCATCAAGCCTCAATCATCCCGGTCAATGAAAACCACAGCCCCCGCCCGCTGCCGCGTTAACAGTTGCAGCCGGATCGCCTCAAACAGCGATGGTGTCACACTGCCATAGACGCATGTCGGCGGCACGCGCCCATGGATGTGGCGGAGGTCGTATCCCGCCCAGACAAAGGTATTCACCTGATCCAGGCGCACCCATTGCTGCGTATCCCGCAAACCCAACCGGGCCTTGCTGGCTTCGTCTATTTCGATGGAGGCATCCCGTTCGTCCGCGGACACGGGTGGCAACGTCGTGATCGCGCAGACAACGGTAAAAATCCTTCCACCCCAATCCCGGGACGCAACAATCAGAGCCGGACGATCCTTGGCCGGCCCCCGGCGTTGTTCGTGCTCATGCCGCCAGAGGAAGGCATACTGCACGACCCATCCGGCGACCGGCCGATGCGGCAGACTCACCGAGGCCCATCACCAAACCGCGTGTCCTCAATCGCCACCACCACCCAATCCGGCAAGGCGCCGACCAAATGCACCTGCTGATCCACCGGCGGAGTCACCACCGGTTGGGACACGGATGTCAGAACCGGACGTTCGAACGTGATCGGCTCGTCGGCCATTCTTACTGCTCCAGTGCTACAGCCATGAACGCATAGGCCCGGTGTTGAGGTGATGACAATATACCCAATTTTCGACGCTAAGACCAGGAAAACCGCAAAGCCACCCTCAAACCCCCACCCTGCCCTCCTTCACCCAATCCCGCAGCACATTCTTCGCCAGCTTCCCCGTCGGCCCATGCGGTAATTCCTCCACAAACGCGATCGCATCCGGCAACCACCATTTCGGCACCAATGCCGCCAGGTGCAACCGCATCTCCTCCGCTGTCAAAACAACCCCGGCCTGCGCCACCACCACCAGAAACGGCCGCTCCTGCCATTTCGGGTGCGGAATCGCGACCACCGCCGCCTCCATCACCCCGGGATGGCGCAAGGCCGCCTCCTCCAACGCCTGGGAGCTGATCCATTCCCCGCCCGACTTCACCATGTCCTTGGCGCGATCCAGCAGATGCAGCGTGTTATCGGGGTCGATCGCGGCGATATCCCCGGTCTCCATCCAGCCATCCGCGGTCTGAAACGCCACATCCGGCCGCCGGAAATAGCCGCCGGAGACCCAGGCCCCCCGCACCTGTAACAATCCCGGCGTCTTGCCATCCCGCGGCACCGGCGCCCCGCTCTCATCGACAATCCGGATCTCATTGCCAAACAGCGGCTTGCCCTGGGTGCGCATCGCCGCGATCGCCTCATCATCCGGCAAGCAAGACGGCGCGAAGGACATCGTGGAACCCGAGGTCGTCTCCGTCATCCCCCAGCCATGGATGGTGCGCACGCCGTAATCGCGCAGATAGGTCTCCATCATAGCGGTGGGCGGCGCGGTGCCGCCGGAATACAGCCGGTTGAGCCGACCCAATCGCAAACCCGTCTGCCGGCAATGCTCCAGCATGCCGAGCCAGATGGTCGGCACGCCCGGCCCGGCGGTGACGCCCTCCGTCACGATCAGCTCATGCAGCCATTCGGTCTCCGCCCGCCGCCCCGGCAGCACCAGCTTGGCGCCATACATCGGCCCGAAAAACGGGATCGCCCAGCCGTTGCAATGAAAGAAGCCTGGCACGGCGAGGATGGCGTCATCCGCGCTCAACCCCCAGCCATTGCCGCCGCCGGTGGACAAAGCCGACAGCACGGTGCCGCGATGCGAATACAGCGCCCCCTTCGGCACCCCCGTGGTGCCCGAGGTAAAGCACAACAGCGCCGCCGCCCGCTCATCCAGCACCGGCCAGGCGAACGACGGATCGCCGGCAGCGATGAAATCCTCATAACAAACCACCCCCGGCAGCACCGTCTCTGGCATCAATGCCCGCGGCGCCATGATCACGAACTGCTCCACCGTCTCCAACGAGGGCAGCAGCGACTCCGCGAGCGCCAGCGTATCGAGGTCG
>CAIUPC010000075.1 GCA_903900905.1 uncultured Acetobacteraceae bacterium | reverse complement strand
GGGCCGGACGCGGCTTTGGACTCCTGGGCCGGCGACTGGCGCGCCTATCGGCTGCGGTTCTTCGATCATCATATCAAAGGTGCGCCGCTGGACGAACCGCCGGTGCGGGTCTTCGTGATGGGCGGCGGCTCCGGCCGGCGTAATGCGGCGGGAAAGCTGGAGCATGGGGGGCGGTGGATCGAGGCCTCGGACTGGCCGATCCCGGGGGCGGCGTTGGTTTCGTTCCATCTGCACGGCGATGGGCGGCTGGATCGGGCCATGCCGGACGCGGATGCGCCCCCACTGTCCTACGATTTCGACCCGGCCCATCCGGTGCCCACCATCGGCGGGGCGCTGACGAGCCTGGAGCCGGTGGCGTCCGGCGGGGCCTGGGATCAGGTGGAAAGCCCCGCCTTCTTCGGCTGCGCCCCGCCTTTTCTGCCGCTGTCGTCGCGGCCGGACGTACTGGCGTTTCAGACCGGGCCGCTCGGGGCGCCGGTGCAGGTCGTTGGCCCGATCGAGGTGGAGCTGTGGGTCGCGACCGATGGGCCCGACACCGATTTCACCGCCAAGCTGGTCGATGTGCATCCGCCGAGCGCGGACTATCCACGGGGCTACGCGATGATCCTGTGCGATGGCATCGTCCGGCTGCGCTATGCGGAGGATCCGGCAGTGCCGCGATTGCGCGTGCCGGGGGAGGTGGTGCGGATTGTCGTGAGCCTCGGCCCCATGGCCAATCTGTTCCTGCCAGGGCACCGGATCCGTCTGGACGTGTCATCGTCCAACTTTCCGAAGTTCGACGTGAACCCGAATACCGGGGAGGCGGAGGGGATGGCGCGGCGCAAGCGCGTGGCGGTCAATACCGTCTTCCTGGACGCGGGTCGGCCGAGCCGCGTGGTGTTGCCGCTGGTGGGCGGTTGATTCTTGATCGACACGCGATCACGGATATGTGCGGAGTGTTTATTGTTATCAACGCGGAGGAGCGGCCCGAGGGGATAACCCTCGGGCCTTGTGTCCAACACGGTTTATCGTGGCATTAGTACATGATCGCCAGCGGTGGAAGCCCATGCCGGCGTGAATCATGTTTCGAAGCGCCTTCCGGCGCGGCCAGAGCCGTCGGCGTCGTCTGCCTCAGTCTGACACTGCACCCGATGACAGTGGGCAGTCCGCCGCCGACGCTGCCGGTATTAGCCTTGCGCGCGGCGCAGAGACGCCAGCCCCAGCAACCCGGCGCCCAGAATGAGCAGGGACGCGGGTTCTGGCACCGAGGGAGGGGCCGGCGGGTTGGCGAGGCTGCCGGAGTCGGAGAACGCCGACCCGTTGGTGCTGTTGAAGGTCAGGGACAGGCTGGTCGGGCTGGCGTCGAGGCCAAGCGCGGTGTCGTACATCGAGCCCAGCAGATACAGGCCGATGGTCACCTGAGAGCCGGGATTATTGACGAAGCTGGTCAATTGCACGCTGGTGAGATCAAACACATAGGCGCCCGTCCCGCCGTCGTTGAACGAGAACAGGCTGGTGACGGCGTCGGCGACCACGGTGTTGAGTGCGCCATAGGTCAGAACACCCGCGCCGGCGCCGTTGAACGGCCCGCCTGCCAGCGAACCCGTGCCGGCCCCGAGCTGGTACATGCCGGCGCCGAGGGTGATGGTCTGGAGGCCCAGGTTAACGGTTGGGTGATCGAGGGAGCCGACCGCGGCGGTGGCCGGGCCGAACGGTGCGGCATGGGCGGTGGCAGCGCCCGCGACCAGAGCGAGGGCCGTGAGCGAGCTGCGCAGGACTGTATTCAGTGATGGCATGATAGCGGTTCCTTGTTCGGTTGGACCCTTGGGATCACGCAAGGCCCGTGCCATGGCTATAAATATAAGAGTATCAATGAGATAATATGGTTTTCCACAGACGGATAAACGGGGGCGTAAAGCATTCCGACAACCGTGAGTAGAAATTTTCCCGCGTCCCGGCCTATCACTTCACGGGGATGTGAGTGGTTTCTGATTGGTTTTCTCGAGCATCTCCAAAAAAGACACAACCGAGATTGGCCAGTTGAATTTCGATACACACCATAAAGTTGTATGTCTCGATTTCTGATCTGGGGGTTGAAGCGTCCCGGACATTCCGAAACCGGAATTGTGTAAGAAATCCCGACTCGCCCTGATTTCGCCTGCTGGAGTGCCCGCTCGCATGATGATCACCGGGGCCTTACGGCGCCTGACCTTTGAACCTGGCCCGTAGTCGGGCGCCTGTGCCGCGGCTGAGGCAGTCCATCCCGGGCGTCGCCTTATACCAGGGGCCGTTGATGTTGCCTCTTCGGCCGCGCCGCTATCGTCATGGCGGGCCCACGGGTCGGGCTTTGCCCGCCCGAGGACTGGCTCCGGCCCGCCCCCCACGACTTCGTTGATTACAGAAGGAAAGTCGTGAATGGTCCGCCCTCGCGGACCATGACGATCCGATCGACGCCGATGACCCTGGGCCGCGAGCGCCACCCTTTTGGTCCCATGCAACGATACGGCTACGGATCGCGACCTCGTTGGGTCGTTCAGGTGCCACGCCCAGCCGAATGATGAATGAGCGGCGACGCAATGCTTATAATGCCGGCCCGTAAAATGAATGACGTACCGGCCACCGTTCCCCGTCATGCCGACGCAGGTCGGCACCCACGCCTTTCTCCTGTCTAACACTGCAAAGTCGTGGATGCCGACCTCCGTCGGCATGACGGCGTTGGGGCGCTGCCGGTGAGTCAATATCAACGCGGGCTGGTATAAGACCATGACCCTGACATGGGCCCCGAAAGGGGTTTGAAGTCGCGGCGCGTGGTTGTCCGGTCAGGGACTCGCATCGGCGGCTGGCGCGGCAGGACGGCCATGAACAGACTGTGGACCCCGTAAACCGGATGCGCCTGGGCCGAAGCGGTCCAAAATACAACCATAAGTAGCATAAACCCATTTATTTGGGCGAATGAACTGTTCCGTGACGGTTAAAAGTCATGATCGGGCCGCGAATCAGTTTATTCCCTCGGGCAGAGCTTTAATTTCTCACGATCGGTGCCGGATGTTCGGATTTTTCTGCTGGATGCAGCGTTGTGAGTCGGAGAACTTTACACTTGAGGCCGCGAATTAGCGCTGCTGAAAGTTAGCCCATTGATAAGAAACTGATTTGACTCCTGGCATGATGATTGCTATTACACATCCAGGCGGTTGGAAGATGACGCGAGGAACGCTTAGGGCGTCGGCGCGGCAACTGAGGCCTAAACGGACTTTGAGGGGAATTTAGATGGCTAACATGAAAATCGCCGCGCTTCTTGGTGCGGCTCTGAGCTTGGGGGCGGTCGCCGCGCAGGCGACTCCTGTTATGACTCCTGTTATCTCGCTATATTACCAGTTGGACGGTGGAGCGGTCACATTGATCGCTGATAACTCCGCGAATCCTGCCCTAACCACCGTGAGCATCACCAATATGAACATTGGAGTGCTGTTTGCCATCAACTCGCTTAGCGGCAAGGGCGGAGCGCAGATCGGTGTCAACGGCGCTGATTATAGCGCCAACCTGAAAGAAGCTTATGACGTTCAGGCGATCAGCAATTCGGTCACCGGCCACACCTTGAAGGTGATTGTATCTGAGACGGGAATTGCTGGCATCTATAACCCGGTTGATTACCGCGAGACGCTGCAGGTCAATGCGGCTGACGTTGGTACCACGACATTGGAGCAGCTGCTTGTCAGCCAAACCAACCAGAGCCCCGCGACATCCCCGACACCTGGTGCTGTGCTTGTGTCCCACCAGTTCGCGGACGGGAGTGGGCTGACCTTCCTTGCATCTCAGTTTTCCCAGCCTCTGAGCAGCACGTTCTCGGTTACCGAAATCGTCACCTTCACTGCGACCGGTAATACTCAGGATTCGTTTGGTAACATCTCCATGAAAACTGTCCCGGAACCGATGACCGTCGGCATCCTCGGCCTAGCTCTGGCCGGCCTCGGTGCCGTCCGCCGCAAGCGCGGCTGATCCCAACACTGTCGATTCCCTCGACATGGGCGCCTGGAGCAATCCAGGCGCCTTTCGTCTGTCTGGCCTCCGGAGACACCGCCCTCTGGAAAATCCGCGCCATCCCGCTATAGCGGTGTCCCATGATCGAACTCTCCCCCGCCCCCGGCACCCTCCCGCCCGGCCGCCGCGTCTATGCCATTGGCGACATCCATGGCTGTGCCGAACAACTCGCCGCTCTGCATGACCTGATCGCACAGGATCTCGCCGAACGGCCGATCGCCGCGCCGCTGCTGGTCCATATCGGGGACTATGTGGATCGCGGCCCCGATACCGCCGGGGTGCTCGCCTGCCTCGCGGCGGGATCGCCAATCCCAGGGGTGGAAACGGTCAATCTGCTCGGGAATCATGAGAATACGATGCTGGAGGCGCTGTCCGGCGAACGCGCCGCCGCCACCGACTGGCTGTTCGCCGGCGGCCGGCCCTCCCTACAAAGCTATGGAGTCGATCCCGACTCGCCGCGGGAAACCTGGCCCGCCGCCATCCCGCCGTCCCATATCGCCTTCCTGCGCGGCCTAAAGCTGATGCACCGGGAGGGGGGCTACGCCTTCGTCCATGGCGGCGTCCGGCCAGGCGTGCCGCTCGATCAACAGGCCCGCGACGATATGCTGCGGATGCGCCAGCCGTTCCTGTATTCCGAGATCGATTTCGGCGCCATCGTCGTGCATGGCCATACGCCGGTGAAGCACGCGGTGGTGCGCCATAACCGTATTGCGATTGATACCGGCGCGGTGTTCGGGGGTCCGTTGACGTGCCTCGTACTGGAAGGCGACACGCTGGGCTTCCTGACCACGGACCCGGTGCATGAGCCGGTGTCGATCGCGCACCGATAGGGGCGGTGATGTCCGCAGGATAGCAGATTGGCGCCTCTCCCTCCCCTTGAGGAAGGGGGTTGGGGGGAGGGGTTGCCCCCGAAAACCGTGCGACACCACCCCTCCCCCCGCCCCCTCCCTCAAGGGGAGGGGGAGTGCCCTGGGGTCAGAACCAAGGACCGCCGGTATGAGACGCACCGTTAACCCCTTGCATCTCGCCGTTACCGGCATCCTCGCGGCATTCGTCGGCTTCGCCTCCTCCTTCGCGGTGGTGCTGCAAGGTCTGATCGCCGTCGGCGCGACCCGGGCGGAGGCCGCTTCGGGCCTCATGGCCCTGGCCATCGCGATGGGGGCCGGCGGGGT
>CAIUPC010000074.1 GCA_903900905.1 uncultured Acetobacteraceae bacterium | reverse complement strand
GTTCGATCCGCGGCCCTACCCGCCGTCCTGGCATATGCACCAATCGGATGAGCGATACCTGCACTGGATGGAGGCGGTCGCGGTCGAGGTCGCGGCGCCGCAGCCGGGTGATATCGCCATCTTCCGCTTTGGCCGGTGCTTTAGCCATGGCGGCATCGTGCTGTCGGGCGGCCGGATCGTGCACGCGATGATGCAGCATGGGGTTTGCTCTGTGTCCGACCTTCATGAGGCCTTCCTGTCCAAGGAACGGCCGGACGGTAAAACACGCCTGAAATGGGCCGATCGGCCGCGCAAGTTCTTCGACGTGTTTGCCGGTATTCGGCGCTGGGCGGAGGCGCACTGATGGCGGGAGTATTTGGCACGCGGCCCGCCGCGCAACAGCAGACCTCCTATACCGGGGTGCAGATCCAGACCAGCTCGGCGGGGGTCTGTATCCCGTTGCTTTGGGGGCAAAACAAGGTCGGAACCAACATCATCTACACCGATGATTTCCAGACGCATGCCGGTGGCGGCGGCGGCAAGGGCGGCAAGGGTGGTGGTGGCGGCAAGGGTGGCGGCAGTCAAAAGAGCTACTCGACCGCATGTGAATTGGCGATTTGTGAGGGGCCGATCCAGAGCGTGGATAAGGTCTGGCAGAACACGAGCACCCTGACATCGCTGGGAGCGCTGAACCTGACGTTGTTCGATGGCGCGGCCGGGCAGTCGGCGCCGGCATGGGTAACGGCGCATGATTCGGCGCGGGCGCTCGGCTATTCCAGCACGGCTTTCCTGTTCAGCAGTCATTATGACCTCGGGTCATCCGCGAGCCTGCCGAACCACAATTTCGAGGTGACCGGCGCGCTGTCGGGCACGATGCCGGGCACGACCGACGTCAATCTCGGTGATGTGGTGCCGGATTTCATCACGTCCACTCAATACGGCTGCGATCCCGGCGCAAGCTATATCGACACGGCCGGTCTGGCCGCGTTCAAACTGTATCAGCGGGCGCAGGGCCTGTTCTTCTCCCCCTACGTCCACACCCAAGAGCAGGCCACCACAATCCTGCAGCGGTGGTCGCTCCTGTCCAATACCTGGATGTTCTGGTCGGGTGATCAGTTGAAATTCGTCCCGCTCGGGACTGAAGCCATCACGGCGAATGGGGTGACCTACACCCCGAACCTGACCCCGCTCTACGACCTCGGCTATGATGATTTCGTCTTTGACCCGACCTCTGAGGACGCGATCCAGGTCGATCGCGTGGACCCGGCGGACGGATACAACAACGTCGAAATCGACATTCGGGACCGGGACATCGGCTACGACACAAACGCGCTGCGCTGGCAGGATCAGGCCTCAGTGGATCGGTACGGTCAGCTGCAAGCCCAGATCGTCAATGCCGAGGAAATCACGACCGCCACTGTCGGCGCCACCGTCGCCGCGCTGATCGGGCGCCGAACGGTTTACATCCTCAATACCTACAGCTTCCGGCTGCTGCCGAATTTCATCCTGCTGGAGCCCGGTGATATCGTCACCTTGACCGATCTCAATGTCGGGATTGACCGGCTGCCGGTGCGCATCACGGATATCGAGGAAGACGACAAGGGCATCCTGGCCGTCAAAGCGGAGGAGCAGCCGGCATCCGTCGGCGTCATGGCGCTGTATCCGCCGCAGGCCGGTCTGCCGTCGGCGCAACCTGATTTCGATGCGGCGCCGGGTGACATCAACCCGCCGCTGATCTTTGAGCCGTCGCCGATCTGGACCAACGGCCAGGCGCTGGTGTGGTTGGGCGCCTCCGGTGGCGCCGACTGGGGTGGCTGCGACGTTTACCTCAGTGCCGATGACCTGCGGTATGCCTGGATCGGTCAAATCACCGCCCCGTCACAGCAGGGCGTGCTGACGGCCGCGCTGGCCTCCGCGACCGGCTTGGATACCACGCATACCCTGGCGGTCGATCTGACGGAAAGCCGGTCGGCGCTGTCGCTGGATGTGACCACCGCCGATGCGGATGC